>NZ_JAAFYZ010000080.1 GCF_018274385.1 Catenulispora pinistramenti
CCGCAAACCCCAGCCCCCAAAGGAACCCCGCGCCGTCGCCTCAGCAGCAGGTCATCCTAGCCCGCGGCGCCGACCGGGAACGGATCCCGACCGGCGACCGGCGCGGTGCGATCTACCGCGAACTGCTGTGAACCGCTGCGAACCGTCGGGCAAAAGGGGTTCCTACGGCGCATCCACCCGATAGGGATCGTGCTCCGTCAACAACTTGTCCAGCCGGGCCTTTTCCACCCGCCCGACCAACTGCACCTCCTCCTGCTTGTCCCGTACCACCTTCGCCAGCGTGATGGCCGAGGTGATCGTGTACAGCAGGCCGAGGCCCAGGAAGGCCCGCTCCCAGGCGTTGACCGGGAGGTAGGCGATGCCGACGATGGTCGCGCCGGCGGAGACGATGAAGGAGGCGACCGCCTGGAAGTAGTACGCGGCCGTGTTCCGGGTTGCCAGTGGCGTACTCATGCTTCGATGATGGCGGCGGCCGGGTCACCGATCGTGAGTACGGGTACTCATTCTGTGGCGCGCTTCGTACTTCATTGCGGAGCTCATTGGGAACGGTCGTACCCGAGTACCTGACCGCTGGCCGTCAGCACGTAGACCGCCGGCTTGGTGGGGTCGGCGACCAGTAGATCGGCGCTGTCGCCGCTGGGGCCCTCCGGCATCGGGTACTGGTGCACCTGTTGGCCGTCCGAATTGTCCAGGACGGCCAGGGCCAGTGGGTTGGCGCCGGTCGGGATCTGCACCTCGACCCAGATCTTGTCCCCGACGACGGCCGGTGCGCCGGAGATCCCGTTGTACTGCGTCGGCTTCGGCCACAGCGCGGCGCCGGTCTTCGACGTGGTGCTGATCTGGAGCGCCATCACGCTGGTCGCGTCGGTGGCGTAGACCGTGTCGCCGGATTCCACGACCGGGCCGGTGAAGCGCTGGTTGCTGGTCTGGGTCGCGGCGCCCTCCCCGGTGGGATAGCTCCACTTCCAGTGCCCGGTGGCGGCGTCGTAGGCCTGGACCGAACCGCTGTGCATGTCGGTGAGGTAGACGTGCTGCGCGGTGCCGGTCACGGTCGGGGTGTTCACCACCGCGCCGTTGTCCGTATACCCCTTGAAGGGGAAGTTCCAGGCGTCCTTGCCGGTCTTCGGGTCCACGCCCTTGAGGACGCGTACCGACACGTGGTCCGCCAACGCCACGTAGAACAGGTTCCCCGCCTTCGGCACGCTCAGGGACGGGGTGGTGTCGGCCGCGGCCAGCCCGGTCGGCAGCGGCGTCAGCAGGTCGGTGGTCTTCATGGTCCAGACCGTCGCGCGCTTCGTGATGTCGAACCCTGCTATGCAGATCGGATAGCTGGGGTCGAAACCGGTGGGGCCGATGATCAGCATGCCGTTGATCAGACCCTGGATGCCGACCAGGGGCATGCCGTTGTTCGGCGTCGAGGCCGACAGGCCGGTTTTCGCGTTCCAGGCCGCTGAGCCGTCGCCGAGGTTCCACGCGTACACGACGCCGGCGGTATAGGTGTAGACGTAGTTCGCGTCGGCGGCGATGGACACACCGCTGGGCGCGTCGACGCCCGGGACGATCTTCGGCGGGAAGGCCGCCTGGCCGGTCGTGGTGTTCAGGGCGATCAGCGACTGCGGCGGGTTCGGGTCGTTGGTCCCCGCCGTGTAGACGCTGATCAGCTTGCTGCCACAGACCAATGCGCCCCCGGAGGCGCCACCCAGGTTGTACTTCGCGCTCCAGTCCTCGGCCCACTGCCCGAGGCTGTGCGACGGCGTCGGCGTGGGGCTCGCGGAAGGGGACGAGGAGGTCGTCGCCGAGTCCGGCGTGGAGGGCGACTGGGAGGGGGAAGCAGTGCTCTTCGACGGGGTCCCGATCGGGGCGGAGGCTCCGGCGTTCTGCGTCGCCGACTTCTTGCCGGTGTTCCGCGTCGCGGCGTACCAGGCGCCACCGCCGGAGGCGGCCACCGCGGCGGCGCCCACGACCCCGGCGAGCATCCGGCGCCGGCTCGGGTTGCCGGCCTGCTCGGCGCTGGACACCCCGGGCACGGCAGTGGTCCCGAGCCCGGTGGCGACGCCGGTGATGCTCCCCCGGCTCTGGCCGGCGTCGGTGGCGTCCGGGTCGCCGGGGGCCGGGGTGCCGGCCCGGTCCTGGCCCGGACGCTCGTGCGTAGGGGTCCCGGGATCCTCGGCGACGGATCCGGCAGATCCCGCGGGCCCGGCAGACCCGGATCCCGCGGACCCGGCAGCAGCCGCCCCTCCGGCCAGCACGCCAACCCCGGCGGAGTACTTCCGCATGTCCTGGTGCACGGCCGCGGGCAGCCAATCCGCATCGCCGGCCGCCCCGGCGTCGTCCGGCGGCAGCAGCGTGTCGAGCAGATCCTCGGTGGTCGGCCGGTTGGCGGGGTCCTTCTCCAGACACGCGGACACGATCGGCCGCAACGCGATGGGAACGCCGGTGAGGTCCGGCTTCTCATGCACCACCAGATAGAGCTGCACGTGGTCCGGGCCGTCGCCGAAAGGCGGCACACCGGTGGTGGCGTAGACGAGCACCCCGCCGAGCGCGAAAACGTCGGAGGCGGCCTGCAACTCCGGATCGGCGCGGCACTGCTCGGGGCTGGCGTAGCGGGCCGAGCCGACGACGATGCCGGTGGTGGTCAGCGAACTCCCGCCGACCGCGTAGCTGATCCCGAAGTCGATGACCCGCGGCCCGTCCGGACCGCAGATGACGTTCGAGGGCTTCAGATCCCGGTGGATCAGGCCCGCGGTATGGATGGCGCCGAGCGCCTCAGCGATACCGGCGCCCAGAACCCGCGCCGAACGCTCAGGCAGCGGACCGTGGTCGTGCACGACCCGCTGGAGCGAGGGGCCGGGTATGTAAGTGGTGGCCAGCCACGGCTCGTCGTCATCCGGTCCGGCGTCCAGCACCGAGGCGGTGTACAGCCCGTCCACCGACCGAGCGGCCTGCACCTCGCGCCGGAAACGGGTGCGGAAGCGTTCGTCCTCGGCGTACTCGGCGCGGATCACCTTGACGGCGACCGGCCGACCGCCCCGGGACCGGGCCAGATACACCCGGCCCATGCCACCGGCGCCGATCCGCGCGAGTGGGATGAACGGCCCGATCCGGGCCGGGTCTTCGGGCTTGAGCGCATCCATGGGGTCCCCCTTCTGAGGGGAAATCGTAACGGCGACTTTCAGAGTTGGTGGCGGCGTGCGGGCATTAACACCCTCACAACACGTGAGCGCCGACCGCGGGCCCCAGGGCCCGCCGTACCGCGCGCACCGATGGCGCGGCCTCCAGCGCCGCCGCGACGGTCGCCGCGCGGACCGCGTCGGCGGCGAGGAAAGCGCAGGTCGGGCCGGACCCGGAGAGCAGGGTGCCGATGGCCCCGGCGTCCCGGCCGGCGAGCAAGGTGGCTTGTAAGTCCGGACGTAAGGAGACGGCTGGGCGGGTCAGGTCGTTGCGTAGCGCCGCCCCGAGCAGCGTTGAGTCTCCGGCCCGAAGTGCTCGCAGCAATTCCGCGTCCACCCCGGACGCGGCGACCTCTTCCTTCGCCGTCGCGCGCTGCCGGTCCAACTCACGGAACACGGCCGGGGTGGACAGGCCCTCGTGCGCGAAGGCGAAGACCCAGTGGAACTCCCCGCGGGCCAGCACCGGCGTGATCTGCTCCCCGCGCCCGGTGCCCATGGCCGTGCCGCCGTAGAGGGCGAAGGGGACGTCGCTGCCGAGCTGCGCGGCCAGCGCGTGCAGCTCCTCGCGGGGCAGGCCGGTGCCCCACAGAGCGTCGCAGGCGACCAGCGTGCCGGCGGCGTCGGCCGAGCCGCCGGCCATCCCGCCCGCCACCGGGATGCCCTTGGTCAGGTGCAGGCGCACGTCCGGGGTGCGGCCGACGGTCCGCGCCAGGAGTTCGGCGGCCCGCCAGGCCAGGTTTGTAGCGTCCAGCGGCACGTCAGCCTGGCCCTCGCCCTCGCAGGTCAGCGCGAGGGTGTCGGCCGCGGTGGCGGTGACCTCGTCGTAGAGGCCGACGGCGTGGAAGACCGTCGCCAGGTCGTGGTAGCCGTCCGGGCGCAGCGGGCCGACCGAGAGCGCGAGGTTGACCTTGGCCGGGACCCGGACCGTGACGGACTGGGTCTGGTCGGGGCGCGGGCCGTCTCCGGGAGGGAAGGCGGCGGCGGTCACGGCTGCTCCCGCCGCGGCCGGTACTCCGCCAGACGGGCGAACTCCTCGACCGTCAGCGTCTCCCCGCGCGCGCTCGGGGCGATCCCGGCGGCGGTCAGCGCCTGCTCGGCGGCCGCCGGCGAGCCGGCCCAGCCGCTCAGCGCCGATCGCAGGGTCTTGCGGCGCTGGGCGAAGGCCGCGTCCACGGCCGCGAAGACGTCACGGCGCTCGGCGCCGGTGGTCGGCGGGACGTCCCGGCGGTCCAGGCGCACCAGGCCGGAGTCGACGTTCGGGGCCGGCCAGAAGACGTTGCGGCCGATGGAGCCGGCCCGCTTCACGTCCGCGTACCAGCGGGCCTTCACCGACGGCACGCCGTAGACCCGCGAACCGGGCTCGGCGGCCAGCCGGTCCGCGACCTCGGCCTGCACCATGATCAGGGTACGTTCGATGCTCGGGAACCGCTCCAGCATGTGCAGCAGGACCGGGACCGCGACGTTGTACGGCAGGTTCGCGACCAGCGCGGTCGGCGGCGGGCCGGGCAGCTCCGTGATCCGCAGCGCGTCGGAGCGCACGAGCTCGAACTCCACCTCGCCGGCCGCGATGCCCGGGGCGTGCTCGGCGAGGGTGTCCGGCAGCGCGGCGGCCAGCGCCGGATCGATCTCGACGGCGACCACGCGCCGGGCCACGTCCAGCAGTCCCAGGGTCAGCGACCCGAGCCCGGGACCGACCTCGACCACCACGTCCTCGGCGGTGACGTCGCCGGCCCGCACGATCCGCCGGATGGTGTTCGGGTCGATGACGAAGTTCTGCCCGAGCTTCTTGGTCGGCGAGACGCCGAGCCGGTCGGCGAGCCGGCGCACCTCGGCCGGGCCCAGCAGGCGGGCCGGCAGCCGGTCGGCGGACCCGGCGTCAGCTGCGGCGGCGGGCTCGGCGGGTTCGGTGAGCGGTGGCGGGGAGTACGGAGTTTCGGACATCGCCAGCCATCGTATGCCGCCGGGAGCCGCCCGGTGGAACGGCGACGGCGCGGCACCCGGCTCCCGCCGGACACCGCGCCGTCCCGAAAGCTTGCTGGGGCCGGGCCTGAACCGGTCCTACTTGAACAGGTTCCGTCCGCAGACCGGCCACTGCCCCGCGCCCGAGCGCACATACAGCAGCTTGGCCCGGTAGGTCTGCTCGGCCGGCGTGGCGTTCGACGGCAGCCCGGAGCCGCCCATCGCGGCCCAGGTCGACACCGAGAACTGGTAGAGCCCGAAGTACAGCCCGCCGCCGCCGACCGACTTGGGGTTGCCGCCGGACTCGCACTCGGCGACGCCGGCCCAGTTCAGGCCGTCGGCCCCGGCCACGGTGTTCGGGACCGGCTTGGTGCCGACCTTCACCACGGCGTTCACCGGCTGCTTGGTGACGGTCTTGCTGACGATCTTCGGCGCCTGCTTCACGCCGTTGATCGTCTGGTAGGCGTAGACGATCTCCTGCACGCCGGGCACACCCTCGGAGACCGTGCTCTGCGATCCGACGTACGAACTCGGATCCGACTGCTGGGTCGTCGAGAAGTCGATCGGGACCTGCTTGGTCTCCTGCGTCCCGCTGATCCGCTCGACGGTGATGTTCTCGCCGTCGGTGGGGAAGGTCGCCGGGTCCGGCTTCGCGGTGTCCTGGCCGGCCAGCGTCACGCCGGCCTGGGTCAGCGCCTGCGCCACGGTCGGGGCGGTGGTGTCCAGCGGGATGGAGCGGCCGTCGACGAGTATGTTGACGTGCCGCTCGGTCCGGATCGAGAAGGTCAGGCCCTGGCGGCCGATCGGCTGGTCGCGGTTGACCGACAGATACGGGTTCGTACCGCCGCGCACCCCCAGATCGCCCATCGCCTCGTCGACGGTGGTCGCGGTGGACCAGATCTGCTGGTCCTTGCCGTCGACGCTGACGTCGAGCTGGCGGCCGTAGCGGACCGAGATCTGCTCGCCGTCCACCAGGCTGTCGGCGGGCGCCGGGGCCACCTGGTCGTGGCCGTCGGTGACGATGCCCTGGGCCTTGAGCACGTCGGCGACCTTGCCGTCGAACGTGTGGATGGTGCGTTCCTGGCCGTCCACGGTCAAATGGACGGTCTTCTCGAAGCCGACGTAGGCACCCGCGGCGCCGACGAGTCCCAGCAGCACCGTGCCCTGTACGGCGCGGACCTTGACCTTGGAACCCTCGCTGTGCCGACTAGCGGAACGTCTACTGCTCACGCTGATCCAGACCTCGCCGTGTCCGGCTACGACGCCGGGCCCTCGAAGCTTTCGAAGACCCGTTCAAAATCGCGTCGATCCGGCTGCCGAGGCGACACTAGCGGCAACCCCGCCGCACCGCCAGCAGGCGTCCGGTGGATGTCCTCTGACATCCCTTTCAGTCCAGGTCGGCTGTCGGTCGACTGATATGACCAAATTATTCCCGGGCCTTGAAGGCATCCCGCAGGTTGCTGTCGAGGGCCTGACAAAGTTCAGTCAAGCCGGCGTCACTGTCGATGCCTCGCAAGACGGCCATCGCGCGCACTGTGTAAGGAACCAGGTAGGGCGCGTTGGGTCGTCCTCTATAAGGAAGCGGTGTCAGGAACGGCGCATCGGTCTCGACCAGAATCCGGTCGATCGGCGCCACCTGGAATGCCTCCTGTAATGCCTGATTCGCCTTGTAGGTGAGGTTCCCGGCGAAGGACATGTAGTAGCCCCGTTCGGCGCACACGCGGGCCATTGCGGCGTCACCCGAATAGCAGTGGAAGACCACTGTTTCGGGCGAACCCTCTTCGAGGAGGATGCGCAGGACGTCCTCGTGCGCGTCGCGATCGTGGATCACCAGGGCTTTGCCGTGGCGCTTGGCGATGGCGATGTGGGCCCGGAAGGAGTCCTGCTGCGCCTGGACGCCCTCGGGTCCGGTGCGGAAGTAGTCCAGGCCGGTCTCGCCGATCCCCCGTACCTGCTCGTCGGCGGCCAGCTTGTCGATCTCGGCGAGCGCCGCCTCCAGCGCCGCCGGGCCGCCGGGCGAGCGGTCCTGGCCGGACCAGCCGTCAGGGTCGCCGAGGACGAGGCGCGGGGCCTCGTTCGGGTGCAGGGCGACCGCGGCGTGGACCCGCTCGAAGGCGGCGGCCAGCTCGACCGCGGTCCGCGAGGACGGGACGTCGACGCCGACCTGGACCAGGGTGCGCACGTTCACCGCGTCGGCGGCCGCGATGATGTCCGCGGCTGCCGGTTCCTGCATGTCCATGTGCGTGTGGCTGTCGCCGACCGGGGCCGGCAGCGGCTCGGGCGCCGGGGGCGGGGACTCGTCCCGCTCACGGGACTTCCGCTTGCGCTTGCGCTTGGTCTCGCTGTCCTGGCCTTGCTGACCTTGCTGACCTTGCTGACCTTGGTGACCTTGCTGGCTGTCCTGGCTGTCCTGGCTGTCCGACACGGCCCAAGCCTAATCGGCGTGACCGAGTGATCCGGGCCGCCATGGTGTCGAGGTGGTCGAGGAGTTCCGGCGGGCCGTGGACCTGGAAGTCGGTGTCCAACGCCAGCAGGCGCGTCGCCAGCCATTCCACGGTGTCCGGGTGCGAGTGCCAGCGGCATGAGGCGACGTCGGCCTGGTCCTCACCCTGGTCATCGGCCCGGTCCTCACCCTGGAGGACGCCGTCGCCGAGGTGGCTTCCCAGCCGGGCGGCGATCACGTCGCGCGGAGCGTGCAGGGTGACGTCGGCGCGGAAGGTCGGTGCCATGGCGAGCATGCGCGTGCGTAAGAACTCTTCCACTCCTTCCGGCGGAGGCGTGCGCTGCCGGGCGCGGGCCCCGGTGGCCCGCAGGTCGGTCATCCGGTCCACGCGGAAGGTGCGCCAGTCGTCGCGGTCCAGATCGAACGCCAGCAGGTACCACCTCCGGCCGCCGGCGACCAGGCGGACGGGTTCCACGTGCCGCGCGGTCGTCGTCCCGTCGTGGCTCCGGTAGCGGAACCGCATGCGTTCGTGGTTCGCGCCGGCCGCGGTGATCGCGACCAGCGAGTCCGGCGACACCGGTGCGCCCGGTGTCATGACGACCGGCAGGGTGGTGGCGACCAGCGCCGACACCCGCCGGCGCAGCCGGGCCGGCAGCACTTGGGCGAGCTTGGCGGTGGCGCGCACCGCCGGCTCGTCCAGTCCGCTCACGGCTTGGCCGGCGATCGTGGCCAGGCCCACCGCGATCGCCACCGCCTCCTCGTCCTCGAGCAGCAACGGCGGCATCGCGGAGCCGGCGACCAGCCGGTACCCGCCCTGGCCGCCGGCCACGGCCTCCACGGGATAGCCGATGTCGCGCAGCCGGTCGATGTCGCGGCGCACCGTCCGGCCGCTCACCTGGAGGCGGCGGGCCAGCTCACTGCCCGGCCACAGCCGGGGGGTCTGGAGCAACGACAGCAGTGACAACAGGCGGGCGGTCGTGTCGGGCATGCCAAGAACCTACGCCGCGATGCGGACAGGACCTGGCCTATACGGATCCTACCGTGGAACCACCTCTTGGAAAGGAACCCATCATGACCAGCACGCCCACCGGCTACACCAGCGTCGCGCCGTGGATCGTCACCGAGGACACCGGCGCCTGGCTCGACTTCGTCACCGCCGCCTTCGACGGCGTGGAACTGGGCCGGGTCCCGCTGGCGGACGGCAGCATCGGACACGCCGAGATCCGGGTCGGGGACACGGTGCTGCTCGCCTTCGACCGGCGCGCGGACTGGCCCGCCATGCCGTCGTTGCTGCGCGTGTTCGTCCCCGACGCCGACGCGGCTTTCGCCGCCTCGCTGCGGGCCGGCGCCCGCGAGGTGACCGCGTTGTCTAACAGCGCCTTCGGTCAGCGGGGCGGCCGCGTCCGCGATCCGTTCGGCAACATCTGGTGGGTCACCGCCAGCACCGAGACCGTCACCGTGGAGGAGGGCATGCGCCGCCTGGACGAGCCCGGCTATCAGGAACAGATGCGCTACGCCCAGGAATCCCTTGACGCCGAACTCAGCGGCCGCGCCGCGGGGCAGGCGAGCCCGGTCGTCGGCGTCCGGTTCGGGCCGGCGTCGTGACCGGCCCGCTACCGGCCCCGACGCCGAACCCGATTACCCAAGCCTGGTCCTGGGAGCAGGACCAGAACCAGAACCAGAACCAGGACTAAGCCGCAGGACTAAGCCGCCTCGCCGCCGAGCCGCGCCAGCTCCTCGTCGACGATCGACGGGTCCAGCTTCTTGAAGATCGGCTTCGGCGGGTCCAGCTTGCGGCCGACCTCGATCGGCGTGGACTCCCAGCGGGCCAGCGCCTGGTCGTAGTCGCCGGTCAGCACCGGGTAGCCCGGGCCGCCGTCCAGGTCCTCGACCTCGCGCAGCTCCGGCATCGCCGACCAGGTGCCCTGTCCGCCGAGCAGGTGGAAGACCTTCTCGGAGGAGAACGGCAGGAACGGCGTCAGCAGGGTCTTGGCGTCGTCGACCACCTGCAGGGTGACGTGCAGGACGGTGGCCATCCGCTCGGGGTCGGTCTTGGCCAGCTTCCACGGCTCGTTGTCGGAGACGTACTTGTTGGCCTCGGCCACCACCCGCATCGCCTCGGCCAGCGCGGCCTTGAACCGGCAGCGGTCCAGCAGGTCGCCGACCGCCTCGAAGGCCCCGCGCGAGGCCGCCAGCAGCGCCTCGTCCTCGGCGGTGAGCTCCTTGGCGGCCGGGATCTCGCCGACGTTCTTGGCGGCCATCGAGACGGCCCGGTTGACCAGGTTGCCCCAGCCGGCGACCAGCTCGTCGTTGTTGCGGCGCAGGAACTCGGCCCAGGTGAAGTCGGTGTCCTGGGTCTCCGGGCCGGCCGCGGTGATGTAGTAGCGCAGGGCGTCGGCGTCGTAGCGGGACAGGAAGTCGCGGACGTAGATGACCACGGCGCGGCTGGAGGAGAACTTGCGGCCCTCCATGGTCAGGAACTCCGAGCTGACCACTTCGTGCGGGAGTGCCAGCGCGCCGAGGGAGCCCGGCTTACCGCCCTTCTCGCCCTTCCCGTCATAGCCCAGCAGCATCGCCGGCCAGATCTCGGAGTGGAAGACGATGTTGTCCTTGCCCATGAAGTAGTAGGCGTCGGGCGCCTCGCCGTTCGGGCCGACCTGCCAGAAGGCACGCCAGGCGTCCGGGTCCCCGGAGCGGCGGGCCCACTCGACGGACGCGCTCAGGTAGCCGACCACCGCGTCGAACCACACGTACAGCTTCTTGTCCGGGCGGTCGATCCAGCCCTCCAGCGGGACCGGGACACCCCAGTCCAGGTCGCGGGAGATGGCGCGGGGCTGCAGGTCGTCCAGCAGGTTCAGGGAGAACTTCAGGACGTTGGGACGCCAGGTCTTCTGCTCCTGCAGCCAGGATCCGAGGACGTTCGCGAACGCCGGCAGGTCCAGGAAGAACTGCTCGGTCTCGATGAACTTCGGCGTCTCGCCGTTGATCCGCGAGCGCGGGTTGATCAGCCGGTCCGGGTCGAGCTGGTTGCCGCAGTTGTCGCACTGGTCGCCGCGCGCGCCGTCGTACCCGCAGATCGGACAGGTGCCCTCGATGTAGCGGTCGGGCAGCGTGCGGCCGGTCGAGGGGCTGATGGCGCCCATCGTGGTCTTGGCGAAGATGTAGTCGTTCTCGTACAGGCCCTTGAAGATCTCCTGCACGACCGCGTAATGGTTGCGCGTGGTGGTGCGGGTGAACAGGTCGTAGGCCAGGCCCAGCGAACGCAGGTCCTCGGCGATGACCCGGTTGTAGCGGTCGGCCAGCTCCCGCGCGGTGACCCCCTCCTTGTCCGCCTGGACCAGGATCGGCGTCCCGTGCTCGTCGGTCCCGCTGACCATCAGCACCCGGTTGCCCGCCATCCGCTGGTAGCGGCTGAAGACGTCCGAGGGGACGCCGAAGCCGGAGACGTGGCCGATGTGGCGGGGACCGTTGGCGTAGGGCCACGCTACGGCGGTGAGGATGGTGCGCTGGGTGGACGGCATGCTGCCTAGGGTATCCGGCCTGGCGGCCCCACCTGGTGCGGTTTCGGTGGGGTCCAGATACTGGACGAGGGGATGTGGTTCTGTGAACAAGAGCTCAGCCGAGGAGCCCCGGGGCCACGAAGGGCCTCGCACGCCGCACAAGGAGCACGGGCAGCAAGAACAAAGGGAGCGCGGCCGGCCCGAAGCCGCCGACCACGACCTGGTCACGGCCACCGCCCGCCGGATCATCGCCTCCGACGCCCCGATCATCCACCGCCTGGGGACGATATGAGGTATCTGACCACCGGCGACCTGCTCGCCATCACCTTCGGAGCCGGACGGGGTCGAGGCGATCGCGGCGGTGCTGCGGGAATGGACGGGCCGAGCGGGCTGAGGTGGCGGCCCCGGCCGCTCATACGTGGTGATACCTGCACAAGACGATCCGCACTTCGTCGTCCAGCACCTTGTAGACGATGCGATGTTCGTCGGTGATGCGCCGTGACCAATAGCCGCTGAAGTTACGTTTCAGAGCCTCCGGCTTTCCGATGCCGCTGTCATCGCCGTTACGGGCGATGTCGTGGATGAGTATGTTGACTCGCTTCAGGATCTTGCGGTCCTGCGTCTGCCACCAGAGGCAATCATCCCAAGCCTGTTCATCGAAGCTGATCTTCATGGGGCTTGGTCCGGATCGATCAGTTCGTCCAGCTGGATCTCGACCGCCGCGCCAGTGCCGCGCTCCATACGATCGATCGCGGCGAACAACCGCCGCGCATTGGCCGGCGACCGAAGCAGGTACAAGGTCTCCTGCATCGACTCATAGTCATCGAGGGCCATTATCACCACGGCCTCCCGATTCGCCCGGGTCACCGTCACCGGCTCACGGTCGTCGACGACCTTGTTGAGGGTCTCCGCAAAGTGGGCGCGAGTATCGGAGAAGGTGAGCGTGCGCATGGCCGGCCTCCAGTTGTACAAGATCCTGCTAGTACATGTAACGGTACAACACAGTCACCGACGAAGCAGGACCGTTAGCGCCGATATCAGTCCAAAGAGGACTCCTTCGCCGCCACCACCGCGTCGAAGACCTCCCGCTTCGGCAGCCCGACCTCGGCCGCGACCTCGGCGATCGCCTCCTTCCGCCGCAGCCCGCCGGCCTCCTCCTTCGCGAACACCAGCTCCGCGAGCTCCGCGGCGCTCAGGTCGCGGCCGGCGCCCGGGGTCGCGCCGCCGACCACCACTGTGATCTCGCCGCGTACCTCGCCCTCGTCGGCCCACTTCGCCAGCTCGCCCAGGCCGCCGCGCTTGATCTCCTCGTAGGTCTTCGTCAGCTCCCGACACACCGCCGCGGGGCGGTCGGCGCCGAAGGCCGCCGCCATGTCGGCGAGGGAGGCGGCCAGGCGGTGCGGGGCTTCGAAGAAGACCATCGTGCGGGGTTCGGCGGCCAGTTCGGCCAGGCGCGAGGAGCGGCCGCCGCCCTTGCGGGGCAGGAAGCCCTCGAAGCAGAAGCGGTCCACCGGCAGGCCGGAGACCGCGACGGCGGTCAGGACCGCTGAGGGGCCCGGGACGGCGGTCACCCGTACCCCGGCCTCGACCGCGGCGGCGACCAGGCGGTAGCCGGGGTCCGAGACCGAGGGCATGCCGGCGTCGGTCACCACCACCACGCGGGCGCCGCCGAGCAGCTCGCGGAGCAGGTCGGGGGTGCGGGCCGATTCGTTCGCCTCGAAATAGGAGACGAAGCGGCCGCGGGGGGTGAGGTCGAGCACTCGCAGCAGGCGCTTGAGGCGGCGGGTGTCCTCGGTGGCGATCACGTCCGCCGAGGCCAGCTCGGCCGCCAGCCGCGGGGAGGCGTCCTCGTCCCGGCCGATCGGGGTGCCCGCCAGGACGAGCAGGCCTGGGGCCGGTTCTGTTCCAGTCACGTGACCATCCTCGCCCAAAAACGCTGATCCCCTGTCCGAACGGCGGGACGACTCCCTACGATGACCGGGTGACGAGCCTCGCCCCGACCCGATCTTCGCTGCCGGATGACGACAGCGAGGAGGATTACGGCGGCCGCCGTCGCGGCCGTCTCGGCTCGCACCGCGAGCGCGGTCGCGTCTGGTGGCGGCCCAACCTGCGCCCGCGCGACGACGAGCAGGGCGATCTGACCCTGCGCGAGCGCCTGGTCCCGGCCTTCGCGCTGGAGCCGCGGTGGATCACCTGGGGCTTCCCGATCCTGATCATGCTGGTCGGCGGGTTCATGCGGTTCTGGCACCTGGGCCTGCCCAAGTGGGTCATCTTCGACGAGACCTACTACGCCAAGGACGCCTGGACCACCATCCACTTCGGGCACGAGGCCGGCTGGCACGACGACGGCCCCGGCGTCGGGATGGCCAACGACGACAAGGCCATCATCGCCAACCCGCACATCTGGCGGACGCTGATCGCCAACCACCAGGGCAACGCGGTGCACCCGCCGGTCGGCAAGTGGATGATCGGCGCCGGCGAGTGGCTGTTCGGTTTCACCCCGTTCGGGTGGCGCTTCGTCCCGGCGGTCTGCGGCACCCTGGCCATCTTGATGACGGCCCGCATCGCCCGCCGCATGTTCCGCTCCACGCTCATCGGCTGCGCGGCCGGCCTGCTGCTGGCCGCCGACGGCCTCGAGTTCGTGATGAGCCGCACCGCGCTGCTGGACATCTTCGTGATGTTCTGGACCCTGGCCGCCTTCGGCTGCTTCCTCATCGACCGCGACAAGATGCGCACCAAACTCGTCGACTGGCGGGAGAGCTATCCACCGACGCCGCTGCCGGACGACGTGAAGGCACCGCCGCTGGGCATCCGCTGGTGGCGCATCGCCGGAGCGGTCTGCCTGGGCCTGGACCTGGGCACCAAGTGGAGCGGGCTGTGGATCATCCCGTGCTTCATGGTGATGTCGCTGCTGTGGGACCACGCCGCACTGCGCGCGGTGGGCATCCGCCGGCACTGGGCCGGCTTCTTCCGCCGCGAGACCTGGCAGACCTCCCTGCTGGGCCTGCTGGTCCTGGCCACCTACACCGCCACCTGGACCGGCTGGTTCGTCACCAAGGACGGCAACTACCGGCAGTGGGCGGCGCAGCACAACGCGATCCACTTCCCGGTGCTCTCGGCGCTGCGCAGTTGGTGGCAGTACCACTGGGACACGTACCACTTCCACGTCAACCTGGACTCGCCGCACGCGTACATGTCGAACCCGTGGAGCTGGCTGATCATGGGCCGCCCCACCGACTACTACTACTGCTCGCAGAACGCCACCGGCTGCCCGCCCCTGGCCGCGAACCAGCACCAGCAGGTCCTGGCCCTGGGCACGCCGCCGCTGTGGTGGTTCGCGACCATCGCCCTGATCTGGTGCGCCTGGCGCTGGATCGCCCGCCGCGACTGGCGCGCGGGCTCGATCCTGTGCGGGATGCTCGCGGCGTGGGCGTTCTGGCTGAACTACCAGCACCGGACGATCTTCACGTTCTACGCGGTGGCCTTCGTGCCGTTCATGTGCTTCGCGGCGGCGTATCTGCTGGGAGTGATCGTCGGCCGGGCGGACGCGCTCCAGTACCGCAGGGTCTGGGGCGCGGTGGTCGCCGGCGCCATCACCGTCTACATCCTGGTGATGTTCATCTACTTCTATCCGATCCTGTCGGCGCAGACGATCACGTACAACCAGTGGCTGGACCGGATGTGGTGGCCCAGCTGGATTTAGCGCCGGTCGCGGGGATCCAGCTGGTCTCACTGGTTCCGGGGGAAGCCGGCCGGCGTCATTTGTGCCTTCTTCCCTGCCGGCCCGCCAAGGGCTACCGTCCAGTAACATGGAACTCTCCTACGCCCGCCGCGGCTCAGGCAGTCCCCTGGTCCTGATCCACGGCATCGGCCACCGCTGGCAGGCCTGGGAGCCGGTCCTGGACCGGCTGGCCGAGCACCACGACGTCATCGCGATCGACATCCCCGGCTTCGGCAAGTCCGCCCCGCTGCTCCCGGCACCGGGCCGGCGCTACACGATCGACCTGGCCATGTCAGGCATCGCCGATTCCTTCGCCGGCTTCGGCATCGAGCGGCCGCACGTGGCCGGGAACTCGCTCGGCGGCGCGCTGGCGCTGGAGTTGGCGCGGCACGGACACGCCGCCTCGGTCACCGCCTTCTCACCGGCCGGGTTCTGGCAGACGCGGTGGGAGACCGCGTGGGCCACCGGGAACCTGAGCCTGACCCGGGCCGCCGCCTTCGCCCCGAAGCCGGTGCTGCGCTACGTCGCCGACCACGAGGCGACGCGCAGCGTGGCCTTCGGCATGATCTTCGGCCGCCCGCGCCGCCTGGACCCGGCGCGGGCGCTGGGCGACACCCTCGCGCTGCGCGAGGGACGCTCGTTCCGGCCGGTCGCGAAGGAGGCCCGGCACTACCGCTACGCCGGGGAGAGCGACGTGCCGACCACCGTGGCGTGGGGCACCAAGGACCGGATCCTGCTGCGCCGGCAGTTCGCGCAGGCCAAGCGGATACTGCCCAAGGCCAGGTTCGAGGACCTGCCGGGCTGCGGCCACGTGCCGATGAACGACGACCCCGAGCGAGTCAGCCGGCTGATCCTGGAGACCACCGGGGCGATCAGCGCCGAACCGTGACCAGTCATCCGAACATCCGACTTGTAGACTCACGGGGCAGGGACGTCGTTGCCACTTGGGGGATGGACCGCAGCTGATGACCGAGAACTGGCAGCAGGAACCCGTACCGTGGCTCTCGACCGCTCGTGACCGCGGCGAGGCGGGTCCGGAGTCGATTCCGGCGATGCCGCACGGGCTCACGCCGGTGCCGGGGCCGGGGCCCGCGACGCCGCCGGCGCCGAACGGTCCGCTGCCGAACGGTCCCCTGCCGAGCAGCCCGCTGCCGGGCAACGCGCCCGCGAACGGACCGGCCGCGATCGAGCCGCCGCAGTTCCAGCCGGGGTCACTCGGCCCGCCGCCGTTCCAGCCGGGATCCTTTGACACGCCGCCGTTCCAGCCGCCGTCGTTCGACCGGCCGCCGTTCCAGGCGCCGTCCTTCGAAGCACCGGCGATCCAGCCGCCCGCGGTCCAGCCGCCTTCGTACGAGCCGCCGTCCTTCGGGCCGCCGCCCTACGAGCGACCGTCATTCGAGCCGCCGTCCTTCGATTCGCCGCCCTACGAGCCGCCGACCTTCGAGTCGCCGACCTTCGAGTCGCAACCATTCGAGCGGCCAGCGCTCCAGCAACCGCAGTTCCAGCCGCCGGCGATCGAGCCGCCGGCCTTCGGGCAGCCGTCCTTCGGGCAGCCACCCTTCAAGCCGCAATCGCCGTCCTTCGAACCGCGATCCTTCGAGCCACGGTCCTTCGAACCGCACTCCTTCGAACCGCAATCGTTCGACCGGCCGTCCTTCGAAGCACCGCGCCCGCAGATCGCGGCCCCCCAGCCTCCGCAACCGTCGGACGCTCCGCCGCAGTACCACTACAACGCGCCGCAGCAGCTCAGGGCCGCGACCCGCTCCCCCGCGGAACTACCGCCGCCCCCGCCGCCCTACTCAGAACCCCCGAAGCCGGAGCAGGTCTACCACCCGGAACCCGTCTACCAGCCGGAACCGGTCTACCAACCCGAGCCCATCTACCAGTCCGAGCCGGACCGCCCGATCGTCGGCGATGACAGCGACGGCATGTCGACCATGATGGTCGCGGTCGGCACGGTCCAGCCCCGGGCCGCCCGCCTGCCCGACGTCAGCACCGTCGAGGAGGCCGAGCGCATCCTCGGCTTCGCCGTCGACTCCCTGGACGCGGACCCGGACCTCTACTCCATCGGTACGGTCACCGACGGCGCCGTCTGCCTGATCCCGGACGACGGCCGCTGGGCGATCTTCCTCGCGGACGGCGGTCAGCGCCGCTACGCCGGGTTCTTCGACGACCCCGAGCAGGCCGCGATCCACTTCGCCGGCGTCCTGTTCCTGGCCTCCGCCGAACGCGGGAAGCTCCAGAAGAACACCGGTCCGGCCGCGCTGCCGGGCCGCAGCGTCGATCCGCTGGCCGAAATGCTCGCCGGCCCGCCGATCGCCCCGCTCGCCGGCGACCCGCCGACCACGCTCTACACCGACCAGCGGCTCACGATCCTGACCCCGGGCACCGAGGTCGACCGGTTCGGCGACCAACTGGGCAACACGGTCTACGCGGCGCGCACCCGGTACCCGCACCGCTCTCTGCCTCCGGACTACATAGAGCGGGAGTACCGGGTGTACCGAGTCCGCGACCCGCTCCGTGCGCTCACCGGTACCGCGATCCCGTGGTTCGGACAGCCGGGTGGCGGTATGGCGTACCTGTTGCCGCGCTCTATTAAGGATCTCCTGCATGAGGGAGCGTTAGTGGAAATCCCCTCTGCGACCCTGGCCCCGTCCTGAAAACGATCTGAGGTTCGCCTTGAGGTTCACCGCGAAGGCGTTCCGAGTTTCGCTCTGAAGTTCGTTATAAGGCTGTAAGCGCTGCTCGACAGGAGATCGGGAACGCGCGACACTGGTCACGCGTTTCCAGTTAAAAGCGTAATAACGTGGCAGTCGAGGTGACTCCGTGTCCTCATCGCTCTCAGATCGTCGTACGGCCGCCCGGTTCCGGGCCGACCGCAACCTCAGCACGCGGATGTTGTCGGTGATGGTCCTGCTGGCCGCCGTGTACGGGGCAGCGATCTTCCTGATGATCCGCTTCATGGGCCGCGCCTGGCCGCTCGGCCTGGCCCTGGTCGTCGCCTTCGCCGTGTTCCAGATCCTGACCTCCGGCAAGGTCGCGATGCGCACCATGGGCGCCCGCGTGGTCACCCCCGCGGAGGAGCCGGAGCTGCACGCCGTGATCGACCGGCTGTGCGCGCTGTCCGGCATGAAGAAGCCGGCCGTCGCCGTGGCCGAGTCCCCGATCCCGAACGCCTGCGCGGTCGGCCGCTCCAAGGGCGACGCCACCCTGTGCGTCACCCGCGGGCTGCTGGACACGCTGGAGCCGCCGGAGCTCGAGGGCGTCATCGCCCACGAGCTGTCGCACGTCCAGCACGGCGACGCCGCGGTGATGACGGTCGCCGCCTTCGTCGGCGTCCTGGCCGGCCTGGTCGCCCGGGTCGGGCTGCGCTTCATCTACATCGGCGGCCGGGCCCGCGGGCTGTGGCACATCATCGTCGCGGCCATCGGCCTGATCGCGCTGGCCGCCGCCACCTGGTTCGTCTCGCTGGTCCTGACCCGCTCGCTGTCCCGCTACCGCGAGTTCGCCGCCGACCGCTCCGCGGCGCAGCTCACCGGCAACCCCTCGGCCCTGGCCTCCGCACTGTCGAAGGTCGAGGCCAAGGTGCACGCCGGGAGCGGCATCCCGCTGAACGACCTGCGCAAGGCCGGTGCGCTGAACGCCTTCTACTTCGCCCCGGTGACCTCCGCCAAGACCACCGCGCACCACCTGCTCTCGACGCACCCGACGACCCAGGCGCGGCTGGACCGCCTGGTCAAGATGTCCGAGCAGATGTCAAAGAACGGCTAAAACTTCGCCGAACCGTTCGGTGACGGCCGGGTCACGCCTCGCGGCGGGCCCGGCCGTCGTCGTCGGCGGGGCGTGGGTGAGGCGTGTTCAGGCCGTCGCAAGGCACTCATCCGGTCACAGACCGCTGATCTGACGGGCCTTCAAAAACGCACACTGATCAAATACTGATGTTCGAGTCTTTCGATAAATGCCTGCTATGCTCCCTGGGTTTTCCGAGCCGCATCACCCCCCGAACGCAGCAAGAGCATCGGAAGGACCCGCAAGATGAGCGAGAGCCAGAGCCAGTCCCAGTGGGAGCGTGCCGGCGGGGAGGCGGCCGTCAAGGCCGTACTCGACCGCTTCTACGAGGGGGTCCTCGGCGAGCCGCAGCTCGCCGGATTCTTCGAGAACGTCGCGGTGGACGACATCAAGCCGCACCTGGCGGAGGTGCTGGAGGTCGTGCTCGGCGGCCCGGGCGCCCGCACCGACATAGACCTGGCCGGCTACCTCACCGAGGCGCACTCCGGACTCGGCGTCTCCGAGTCCGACTACGCGCTGACCGGCCAGGTGCTGATGGACACCCTCGAGGAGTTCGACGTCCCGGCCGACATCCAGGAGACGATCGCCGGCGCGCTGGCGACCGTGCAGCCCTTCGTGGTGGCCGCGTAGCCGTGGTGGATCCGCACCTCCTGCGCGCCTCCTGGGCGAAGGTGGCCCAGTACGGGGAGCAGGTGCCGCTCTACTTCTACGGCCACCTGTTCCTCAGCCATCCCGAGGTGCGGTCGATGTTCCCGCCTTCGATGGCGGCACAGCGCGACCGGCTGGTCGCCGCCCTCGGAGCCGTCGTGGCCAACGTCGACAACCTCGACGCGGCCGTGCCCTTCCTGCAGGGCCTGGGCCGGGACCACCGCAAGTTCGCGGTGGAGCCCGGCCACTACCCGGCGGTCGGGGCCAGCCTGCTGGCCACCCTGGAGCAGTTCCTGGGGCCGGACTGGACCCCGCAGGCCGCCGAGTCCTGGACCGAGGCCTACGGCATCGTGGCCCAGGTGATGACCGACGCCGCCGCCGCGGCCGCCGAGAGCACCCCGGCCTGGTGGGACGCCGAGATCGTGGCGCACGAGGTGCTGGGCGGCCGGCGCGACATCGCGCGGGTCACCATCGCCACCCGCCAGCCCTACCCCTACGCCGCCGGGCAGTCGATGACGCTGGAGACCGCGGTGGCCCCGGCCCGCTGGCGGTTCTACACCCCGGCGAACCCGCCGCGCTCCGACGGCCTGATCGAGCTGCACGTCAAGCTGGTCGGCACCGTGTCCTGGCAGCTGGTCAACATGATGGGCGTCGGCGACCGGCTGCGCCTCGGGCCGCCGGTGGGCCACCAGCTCACCCTGGCCTCGGCCAAGCCGGACAGCGATCTGCTGCTGATCGCCGGCAGCACCGGCGTCGCGCCGCTGCGCGCGATCATCGAGGAGCTGGGCCGCAACCCCGATCACGGACGGCGGGTCACGCTCTACTACGGCGCCCGGATCGCCGGCGACCTGTACGACCTGCCGCGCCTTCAGCAGCTGGCGGCGCACTACCCCTGGCTGAGCGTGGTCCCGGTGGTCTCCGACGACCACGCCTGGGAGGGCCAGCGCGGTCTGGTCGGCGACGCCGCGGCGGCCCGCGGCGCCTGGCCCGGGCACGAGGTGTTCATCGTCGGCTCGCCCGGCATGTGCGAGCACGCCGCGACCCGGTTGAAGGAAACGGGAGTGGCCCCGGGGGCCATCCACCTGGAGGAGAGTCAGCCGTGAGCTTCAGCCAGTACGACGGCGTGTCCGACGGCGGCGCGGCGGCCCGGCGCCCGGAACGGCTCAGCGCCGCGCAGGCCGACGCCTGGGAGTTCCCGCGCGCCGGCCTCACCCACCGCGGCTACGACGAGGAGGGCGTGCTGCGCTTCAAGCGGCGCGTGCTCGCCGAGCTGCAGGCCGCCGGCCAGATCGAGTACGAGTTGCGGCAGCGCAACGACGAGCTGGCCAACCAGCTGCGGGTCTCCTACGCCGGCAGCGACCCGGCCAACGGCGGCGCGGCGGCGGCCCCGGCGGCCCCGCCCCCGGAACAGCGGGTCACCGCCGCCGCGGTCAACGCGATCGCGATGGCGCAGCGCCAGGCCGAGGAGCAGATCCGGGCAGCCGAGGAGTACGTCCGCAACGTCACGGAGTACGCCCGCAACCAGTACACGGTCACGGTGAACGAGGGACACCGGCAGGGCCTGCTGGCGGCGGAGTCGGCGTTCCAGCGGCGCAGCGAACTGCTCTCGCAGAGTCTGAAGTCGCTGGAGCAGCAGCTGGAGTTCCTCAAGGCGTTCGGCGTCGCCTTCGGCGTGCAGGTGGAGGGCGCGCTGGAGAAGGCCCGCGAGGAAGTGCACACGATGATCCAGAACATCCACCAGGCCTTCGACGTGCTGAACCGGAACCCGCCGCAGGCCCCGACCACCCCGCCGTCCGCGATGCCGAACCGGCCCGGGATGGGCGGCGGCCAGGGCGGCGTCGCCGGCCTGCACGCGGGCTCGGCGCTGCCGGGTACCGCCTGACACCGGTCTGCCGGGTACCGCCTGACACTGGTCGGCACGAGCCTGGGCACCGCGCGACCAGGCAGGCTCGCCGACCCGTGCCTAGGCTGGGAGCCATGACGACAAAGGTTGCTTTCCTCGGCCTGGGCGCGATGGGCGCCCCGATGGCCGTCCGCCTGGTCCGCGCCGGCTACGACGTCGTGGTGTGGAACCGCACCGCGGCCCGCGCCGAACCGCTGACCACGCTCGGCGCGACCGCGGCGGCCACCCCGGCCGAGGCGGTCGCCGGCGCCGAGGTCGTGGTGACGATGCTGTCCGACCCGGCCGCCGTGACCGCGGTGGCCGAGGCCGTCGCCCCCGCGCTGCGGCCGGACGCGGTCCTGGTCGAGATGTCCACGATCGGCCCGGACGGCACCCGGCACGTCAGGGAACTGATCCCGGCCTCGGTCGGGATGGTCGACGCCCCGGTGATGGGCAGCGTGGACCGCGCCGCCAGTGGCGCCCTGGCGGTGCTGGCCGGCGGCACGCCGCGAGACCTGGCGCGGGTGGCCGACCTGCTCGCGGTGTTCGGCACCGTCACCGAATGCGGCGGCCCCGGCGCCGGCTCGGCCCGCAAGCTGGTGCTGATCAGCGGCATCGTCGCCGGCGTGACCGTGGTCGGCGAGACGCTGGCGCTGGCCGAACGGCTGGGGCTGGACGACCCGCGCGCGGTCCTGGAGGCCAGCCCGCTCAGCGGCCTGGCGGCCCGGCTGTTCGCCGACGGCGTCGACTTCTCCGCCGAGATGGCCGGGAAGGACCTGCGGCTGGCCGGCGAAGTCCTCGACCTGCCGGTGATGGCCGCCGCGCGGCAGGTGCTGGAGTCCGCCCCGGATCAGGATGCTGATCTCGGCGCGGCGGTGCGGGCGGTGAACCAGAAGCGCTGAGCAAGCGTTGTGGCAGAGGGGTATGGTGCGCGGGCTGGTGCGCCGGCACGGAACCGGGCCGCCCCGAAACAAGCGGCCCGGTTCCGTGCGTTCAGGGTGCGCCGCGGCTACGTGCCCTCGGTGACGGTGCCGACCGCCACGAACGCCTTGTACGGCAGGCGCATCGTGCCGTCCTCGTCGCTCATCTCGGCGGCGACGCGCTGGTAGTTCTCGTGGAACACGGCGCGGATCTCAGGGGTCTGCGCCTGGTAGGTGCGGCCGGAGCCGGCGATGCCGGAGCCGATCGAGATCCACCACTCATCCGCGGTGGTCAGGTGGTCCCATTCGATGACCGTGGTGGTGACGTCGGCCAGGCCGGTCTCGCGGAACAGGCCGGCCAGTCCTTCCTCGGTCCGCGGGTAGTCGTCCGCGGCCTCCAGGTCCGGCATCTGCCGCGGGACCCAGCCCTGGGTCGCCGCCGCCGCGCGCGGGAAGATCGAGCGCCCGGCACTCCGCTCGGCCGGCCACAGCGTGAAGGCCACCCGGCCGCCGGGCTTGGTCACCGAACGCAGGGCGCGCATCGCCACCCGCGGGCGGCCGAAGTGGTCGAGCACGAAGTTGCCCACCACGGCGTCGAACGTCCCGGCCTCGAACGGCAGCTCCGGCACGGTCGCCAAGTGAAACTCGGCCTGGGGCACCTTCGACCGCGCCAGGTCGAGCATCGAGGGCTCGGCGTCTATCGCGCTGACCCTCGCCCCGCGCGCGACCGCGGCCCGGGCCACATTGCCGGTCCCGGTGCCGACGTCCAACAACGCGACGTCCGCGGCCACCGCGGCCGCGTCGAGCAGCGCGGGAATCGTGTGCGCGCACAAGGAGGCGTAGACGGCTTCGTACCCGGTACCGGAATCGGCCCAGAGCACCCGCTCGGCCTCGTCGAATGTCAGGGATGTCGATGGATCTTCGGGCTTGGCCACGCCGGTAGCCTAGCGGGATGCGCGCACACCAACGGGTGGCTTCCCGCAACGCCCGCTTCCAGCAGTGGCAGACCCTGCTCACCAACCGCCAGAAGCGCCAGCGCGCGGGCCGCTTCCTGGTCCAGGGCGTCCGGCCGATCACCCTGGCCGCCGAACAGGGCTGGCGGATAGAGGAACTGCTGGTCGACGCCGACCGCCGGCTGTCCCACTGGGCGCAGGACACGATCCGCGACACCGACGCCGAGGTGATCCACCTCCCCTCGGACCTGCTGGCCGAACTCGGCGAGAAGGACCAGGACGCGGCCCCCGAACTGCTGGCCGTGCTGGCGATGCCGCCGGACGACCTGACCCGCGTCCCGGTCGCCCCCGACTTCCTCGGCGTCGTCTTCGACCGCCCCACCCAGCCCGGCAATCTCGGTACCCTGATCCGCTCCGCCGACGCCTTCGGGGCCGGCGGCGTCATCGTCACCGGCCACGCCGCCGACGTCTACGATCCGCGTACCGTCCGGGCCAGCACCGGCTCGCTGTTCGGCCTGCCGACGGTGCGCGCGCAGTCGCATCGCGACGTGCTGGACTGGCTGGCGCGAGCCGAGACCGGGAACGGTGCCGAGGCCGGCGCCGGAACCGGCGTCACCGTCGTCGGCACCGACGAGGACGGCGACACCGACATCGAGGACTACGACTTCTGCGCACCGACCCTGATCGTGGTCGGCAACGAGACCGTCGGCATGAGCACCGGCTGGCGCGAGGCCTGCGACCGCGTCCTGAGCATCCCCATGCGCGGCACGGCGAGTTCGCTCAACGCCGCCAACGCCGCCACGGTGGTTCTGTACGAAGCCGCGCGGCAGCGTCGGCGGACATAGGGCGAGGCGACGCCTACCCCGAGAACTCCGCGACGACCTCGATCTCGCCGACGATCGCGGCGTTCAACGCGTCCAGCTCGGCGGCCGGCACCCACAGCTCCAGGTGCTCCGGGCCGCCGGCGGTCCGGGTCCAGTACCGGCGCGCGGTCGGTGTCGCGACGTGGAAGCGGGTCACGTAGCCGGATCCGGAGTCCGGGATGTTCCAGTCCCGCGCGATGACGGTCGCGTACTGCTCGGTCAGGACCGGATAGAAGATCGGCTGGTCCTCCAGGCGCGGGGGCCAGGCCTTGGAGCCGCTGGCGCGCACAAGCTCCAGTTCGGCCGGGCCGGTGGGACGCCACAAAGTCGTGGTGCCGTCAGGGTTTTCCTGCCGTCCCCGCCGGCCTTCGGCCAGGAGCGCCGCGACGTAGCGGTCCTCGGCGTCGGCCAGGAAGTCGGCTTCGTCGACGAAGGCCACCACGGCGTCGGAGTCACCGAGCAGCCGGAGCGCGATGTAGGTCCGATGGCGGACTGCCGGGTCTGGCAGCACGCTCTCGATCATGGCCACGGCCTCGGCGATCATCGGCGGCGTCAGCCGATAGGAGCCGCTGCCGCTCCAGTGGTCGACCACCGTGGCCAGCACGACGCACGCCATGTTCTCGCCGGTTCTGGTCACCCGGACCACGTCGGCCTCCGGGGTCAGCAGTCCCCAAGCGGCCGGCCGCTTCCAGTCGCGGCGGGCCGCCTTCGCCGCCTCGGCCGCCGCCTTCACAGCCACCGCGGTCGCTGCTGCCTCGGCCGCCGGGTCCGCTACTGGGTTGGCCGCCGCGGTCGCCGCCGCGTCGGCGGCGGCCCCCACGTCGTTCGCCTGATCCGCCACCTCGTACGCCGCCCCGTCCGCCTAGGTCCCCTCGCCCTTGCCCTCGCCCTCGCGCCACAGCTTATTCGAGCCCGTACACCTTGATCGCGGTTCCGCCGAACACCGCTTCCCGCTCCGACTCCGACAGCCCCGCGGTGAGCTCCTTCGCGGTATCCACAACCTGTGCATAATCCGCGGCCAACGTGCTCACCGGCCAGTCGCTGCCGAACATCACGCGCCCGGGACCGAACGCCTCCAACACCACCTCGGCGTACGGCCGAAGATCCGCGAGCTTCCAGTGCTCCGGGTCGGCCTCGGTGACCATACCGGACAGCTTGCAGCTGACGTTCGGCGACTCTGCCAGGGTCCTGATATCCGAGGCCCAGGGCTCCAGTTCCCCGGCCGCGATCGGCGGCTTGCCCAGGTGGTCCAGCACGAAGCTCAGCTCCGGCACCGCGCGCGCCGCCGCGACGCACGCCGGCAGCTGGTCGGCCCGCACGATGAGGTCGAACGCCAGCCCGGTCGGCGCCAGCTGTCGCAGGCCCCTGAGCGTCTCCGTCCCGGTCAGCCAGGCCCCGTCCGGCAACTCCTGCACCTGGTGCCGGATCCCCACCAGCCACCGCCCGCCGGCCCCGGACAACAGCTCGGCCAGCCGCTCGCCGAAGTTCGGCTCGGTCACGTCGGTCCAGCCCACCACCCCGGCCACGAGATCCGACGTCTCGGCGAGCGCCAGCATCTCCGGCGTCTCGTCCACCGCGTGGATGGTCTGCACCAGCACGGTCGCGGTGACCCCGGCGGCAGCGGCCGGCGGCGCCAGGTCGGACAGGTGGAAACTGCGGCGCAGCGCGGGCAGGTCCGCGGTCCACGCTTGATCGCGGACCGCGAGGTCCCACAGGTGATGGTGCGCGTCGACGATCCGCATTCCTCAGGCCTCCGGCGGTTACGGCAGTTCAGACGGTTCCGGCAGTCCAGGCTGGTCCGACAGTTCAGACTGTCCGGGCAGTTCAGACTGTCCGGACAGTTCGAAGAGCACCGGCAGCGGCTCGTCACCGCCGACCAACGTGAAGTCGCGGAATACCCCCACTCGCGCCTGCCACGCGTGGTCGGCCTCTTTGTCTGCCATGAACGCCCGCAGCGCTGCCCAGTCTTCGCATTCGACCAGGTGGAACAGGTCCACCCCGTTGCGCCAGATCGTCCACTCGGTACAGCCGCCGGCCCGCAACAGCTCGGGGATCTCGGGCGGGATGTCGTCGTGCGCTTCTTCGTACCCTGTGACGCCCTCGGGCTTCAGCCGGGTGTGGATGGCGACCCGCACCTGGACCCCCCATCATCGATGAATCATCGGACCTTTCCCGGATCGGGCGCCGAGTCTAGTACTCGCTTGCGGGCCTTGGCACGAGCACGTCCAATGTCTGGGGTGAAAGATCCACTCCCGGTGAAGGACCACGCGGCCCGGCTGGTGCGCTTCCAGCGCATCGAGATCGACGTCACGCGGCTGGTCCTGTCCGGGATCGCGCTGGCGCTGCCGGTCGCGATCGGGGCGGCGACCGGCCATCTGGCCGACGGCCTGACCGCGGTCATGGGCGCGCTGCTGATCAGCGCGGCCGGGCACGAGGGCGGCTGGCGTGCCCGGTTCGTGGACGTCGGGGCCTCGGCGGCGATCGGCGCGCTGGTGGTCTGGCTCGGGGCGCTGGTCGGCCGGCACGGGACCCTGGCCAGCGGCTGGATCGTGCTGGTGGCCTTCGGCGCCGCGCTGGTCGGCGGGATCGGGACGCTGGAGGCCCGGATCGCGGCGAACTCGGTCGTGTTCACCATCATCGGCGCGCATCTGGGCATCGGCCCCGAGTCGCCCGGCCACATCCTGCTCTACGTCGTGCTGGGCATGGCGGTCGCGGCGGCGCTCACCCTCGGCACCCACGCCCTGAGCCGTGCCCTGTCCCCCTTGTGGCGCAACGAGCTGGAGGGGCCGCCGGGACCGAAGTGGCCTTTCCGGCGCAGCGTGCAGAAGTGGCGCGCCGGGCTGCGGACCTGGCACGGCTGGCAGTACGCGGTCCGGCTGGTCACCTCGATGGCGGTGGCCGAGGTGGTCTCGCACTTCCGGCCCGGCGCGCACACCTACTGGATCGCGCTGACCGTGTCGCTGGTCGTGCTGCGGGACGAGGCCGCCTCGCCGATCCGCGCCGTGGAGCGCGGGCTGGGCACGACGATCGGCGTGCTGGTCGGCGGCGGGTTGATCGGGGTGCTGCCGACCTGGGGCATCGTGGTGCTGATCGGGGCCATCGGCGCGGTGCGGCCGTATCTGAAGCTGGCCAACTACACCGCCTACGCCGCCGTGATGACCCCGCTGATCACCATGCTGAACGAGCTCGGCCACGACATCTCGTGGGCGGTGCTGCGGGAACGGGTGCTGGACACCTTGATCGGCTGCGCCATCGGGCTGTGCGTCGGCTACGTGCCGTGGCGGATGTGGTCAAGCAGACAGCACTGAAAGATAGGTGTACCTAACCTCAGGGAATACGATCTTCTCATACTCGGTTGAAGGGTTTGTTGAAACTTCAACCAAAGGAGGACCCAGTGAGCCAGATGCAGTTCGGCGTCTTCACCGTGGGAGACGTGACGCCCGACCCCACGACGGGCCGCGCGCCGACCGAACACGAGCGCATCAAGGCCATGGCGGCCATCGCCGAGCACGCCGAACAGGCCGGTCTGGACGTCTTCGCCACCGGCGAGCACCACAACCCGCCGTTCGTCCCGTCCTCGCCGACCACCCTGCTGGGCTGGATCGCCGGCCGCACCTCCAAGCTGCTGCTGTCCACCGCGACCACGCTGATCACCACCAACGACCCGGTGAAGATCGCCGAGGACTACGCGATGCTCCAGCACCTGGCCGACGGCCGGGTGGACCTGACCCTGGGCCGCGGCAACACCGGCCCGGTCTACCCGTGGTTCGGCAAGGACATCCGGGACGGCATCGACCTGGCGCTGGAGAACTACGCGCTGCTGCGCCGGCTGTGGGACGAGGACGTCGTCGACTGGTCCGGCCGCTTCCGCACCCCGCTGCAGGGCTTCACCGCCGCGCCCCGGCCGCTGGACGGCGTCGCGCCGTTCGTCTGGCACGGCTCGATCCGGTCCCCGGAGATCGCCGAGCAGGCCGCGTACTACGGCGACGGCTTCTTCCATAACAACATTTTCTGGCCCAAGGAGCACACCCAGCGCATGGTGTCGCTGTACCGGCGGCGCTTCGCGCACTACGGGCACGGCACCGAGCAGCAGGCGATCGTCGGCCTGGGCGGCCAGGTGTTCATGCGGAAGAACTCGCAGGACGCGGTCCGAGAATTCCGGCCATACTTCGACAACGCCCCGGTGTACGGCCACGGGCCGTCGCTGGAGGAATTCACGGCCGAGACCCCGCTCACGGTCGGCACCCCGGAGCAGGTGATCGAGCGCACGCTGTCCTTCCGCGACTACGTCGGCGACTACCAGCGCCAGCTGTTCCTGCTGGACCACGCCGGTCTGCCGCTGAAGACGGTGCTGGAGCAGATCGACCTGCTCGGCGAGCAGGTGGTGCCGGTGCTGCGTAAGGAGTTCGCGATCGGCCGCCCGGCCGGCGTCCCGGACGCCCCGACGCACGCCTCGCTGGTCGCCGCGGCCGGCAAGGTCGGCGAGACCGACACGGGGGCGGACGCGGCGCGGGATGATGAGCGGCTGGCGCGGTTCGACACGAAGGAGGCCATCGCACCGTGAGTGCTTACGAGGCGGCGAGCGCGGAGTTCGGCGACGAGGGCTTCACGCCGTCCGGCGGCAGCGCTTGGTTCGGCGGGAAGCCGACCCCGGTCGACGCCGAGGACGGCTTCGGCTTCAGCGCCGGCCTGAACGTGGCGGCCGTCGGCAGCACCGCCGGCTTCGCCGACCCCGGCTACGCAGACCCGGGCTTCGCGGACTCAGGCTTCTCCGACTCAAGCTACGCAGACCCAGGCTTCGCCGACTCAAGCTACGGCGACTCAGGCTTCTCCGATTCTGGCTACGCAGACCCAGGCTTCGCCGACGCGGGCTTCGCCGAGCCCGCCTACGCGGCCCCCGCCCCGCCACAGCACCCCGAGGCCGGCGGCGCCGCCCCGCTCCGCCTGGTCGCCGTCACCGCCGGCCTGGGCCAGCCCTCGACCGCGCGCATCCTGGCCGACCGGCTGGCCGACGCGGCCCGCGCCCGGCTCGGCGCGCAGGGCCGCCAGGTCCTGGTCGAGGTCCTGGAACTGCGCGACCTGGCGCTGGACATCGCCGGGGCGATGGTGGCAGGCTTCCCGGGCGCCAAGCTGCGGGCCGCGCTGGACGCGGTCGAGGGGGCCGACGGCCTGATCGCCGTCAGCCCCATCTACACCGCGAGCTACAGCGGTCTGTTCAAGTCGTTCTTCGACGTCCTGGACAAGGACGGCCTCACCGGCAAGCCGACCCTGATAGCCGCGACCGGCGGCACCGCCCGGCACTCGCTGGCGCTGGACCACGCGCTGCGCCCGATGTTCGCCTACCTGCGCGCGTTCATCGTCCCGACCGCGGTCTTCGCCGCCTCCGAGGACTGGGCCTCGGCCGGGGAGAGCAGCCTGAACGAGCGCATCGAGCGGGCCGGTTCCGAGCTCGGCGACCTGATAGCCGCCACGCCGGCCGCCGCGGGTCGGCGCCGTGAGGAGTTCGAGGACGTCGTGCCCTTCGAGCAGCGGATGGCCGCGCTCAGGTCAGGGATCTGATACCCGGCTCACACCCGGGCCTTCCCCCGCAGATCCGGCCAGGTCAGCACCGCCGACCCCCAGGCCAGCCCGGCCCCGATCGAGGTGAGCAGCACCCGCTCCCCCGGGACCATCCGCCCGGTGTCGTGCGCGTCGGCCAGCGCCAGCGGGATCGACGCCGCGACCGTGTTCCCCACGTCCTCGATGTTGGCCACCACGCGTTCCGCGCCGATCCCCAGCCGCTCGGCGACCCCCCGGATGATCCGGATGTTGGCCTGGTGCGGGACGAACCGCCCCACCGACTCCACTTCCCACCCGGCCTTGTCCAGCGCCCGCCGCGAGGACCCCGTCATCTCGTGCACCGCCCGCTTGAACACCGCGGGCCCGTCCATCAGCAAGTAGGGCCGCTGATTCGCCACCGGCATCCCCAGCCGGGCCCGCGCCCCGCCCCCCGGTACCTCCACGGCCGCCACCTGCGACCCGTCGCTGCCCAGGTCGAACGCCCGCACCGCCCCCGGCTCGTCCGGCGTCCCGGCCCGCAGCACCAGCGCCCCGGCGCCGTCGCCGAAGATCGAGGCGGTGAGCCGGTCCCCGGGATCGACCAGGGTGGTGAACACGTCCGCGCCGATCACCAGGACCCGGTCCGCCATGTGCCCCTTGATCAGCGCGTTCCCGGTGGCCAGGGCGTGCACGAAGCCCGCGCACACCGCGTTGACGTCGAACGCCGTGATCCCGGTGTACCCCAGTCGCGAGGCCACCTCCGGCGCCGACGCCGGGCATAATCGGTCCGGGGTCGTGGTGGCCAGCAACACCACGTCCAGCTTCCCGAACCCGCTCCCCGACCCGGCCATCTCCAGGGCCCGGGAACCGGCCTCCACGGCCAGGTCGACCGTCGACATCCCGTCCGCGACATGGCGTCGGGCGATGCCCAGCCGGTCCCGGATCCAGGCGTCGGAAGTCTCCAGCCGGGTGCTCAGTTCGTTGTTGTCGACGGAGCGTGGCGGAACGCACCCGCCCACTCCCTGGACGATGGCGGCGCGTGTGTTCACACGCTCGATGATGACCGGGGCAGACCGGACTCACATAGGACTTTCGCGCAGAATTCACCCGTTAGGTGCAGTTCGGGCTTGTCTCCGCCAGGCTCGCCATCCCATGGTCTTGATCATGGAATCGCCATGGATCTTCACCGCCTTCCGCGCCCCGGCCGATCCGGAGGCCGCTCCCGAGGCGCTCCGGGAGATGCGGAGCCTGCGCGCCCGGATCCTGTTCGACCAGGGCCGCCGCCCGGCCTTCCGCAGCCACGCCGGCGACCACCCGGACGACCAGCCGGACCGGCAGCCCCAGGACCACGGCGCCTGGCACTTCACGGCCCGGCGGGCCCGGGACGGGGTCCACGGCGCGCCGCTGGGGTATGTCCGGCTCCTGACACCCGCGACCGCATCCCTGTACCAGTCCAGGGAATTCCTCGGCTCCGCGCACTACGAGGAAGTGCTGCACCTTGAGAACCTGAAGCCGGAGACGGTCTTCGAACACAGCCGGCTGGTCGTCGAGCACCGGGCCCGCAAACTGGGCCTGGGGATGCATCTCAACGCGCTGGCGGTGGCCGCGGCGCACGAACTCGGCGCGGCGGCGATGATCGGCACCTCCGGCACCTCCGACGGCCAGGACCGGTTCCACGGCCGCTTCGGATTCCACCCGGTCCCCGGCACCCGGCGCTACGTCGAGAAGTACACCGAGGACGTCGTCATCCTGTTGCACCGCGCCGATGAGGGCGCCGGCGAACACACCGCCCTGGTCGACGCCTACCGGCTGCTGTTCCGCTACGACCTGCTGGCCGAGGCCGACCTCGACGCCGATCCCGAGTGCGGCCTGAGCTGCGAACCCGCACCGAATTCCGGTGCTGATTCAGAGCCCGTATTCGCCGTCCCGCACCGCGCACCGGCCGCCGGCGCCACCGCGCCCCGACGCCTCACCGCGATCGGCCCGTCCGATCCGCACCGCTGGAAGCCGGTCCTGTTCCAGCCGACCCGGCACGACGACCGCGTGGCGTTGGCCGCGCTGCTGAACACCGGCGCGGTCCGCGAAGTCGCCGACACCATCGAGGCGCAGTTGGCGGAGCTGATCCGGGCCCGCGAGCCCGACCGCGAATTCGACGAGGAGACACTGGCCGCGGCCGGCCGGGACCAGGCCGAAGGCGTGCAGCTCTGGGACTACGGCACGTGGGCCTGGTACCCGTGGTCCGGCCGCCTGGTGCACGTCCTGCCCCGCGAGGAGTTCCGCCTGGTCCGCACCGACCGCAACCGGGGCAAGATCGACCGGCCGGATCAGCGGCGGCTGCTGGACAAGCGGGTCGGCATCATCGGTCTGTCGGTGGGCAACAGCGCCGCGCTGACCCTGGCCCAGGAAGGCGTCGCGGGGGCCTTCAAACTCGCCGACTTCGACACCCTGAGCGTCTCCAACCTCAACCGGCTGCGCGCCGGGCTGCACCAGATCGGCGTGAACAAGGCGGTGCTGGCCGCCCGGCAGATGTTCGAGATCGACCCGTATCTGGACATTGAGATCTTCCCCGGCGGGCTGACCGAGGACACCGTCAAGGAGTTCTTCCTCGGCGGCCACGGCCCGATCGACCTGTTGGTCGAGGAGTGCGACACGCCGTGGGTGAAGCTCGCCGCCCGGGAGGCCGCGCGGGATCTGGGCGTGCCGGTGGTGATGGACGCCAACGACCGCGGCCTGTTGGACGTCGAACGCTTCGACCGCGAACCGCACCGGCCGCTGCTGCACGGCCTGCTCGGCCCGATGACCGCCGAGGACTGCCTGGACCTCACCTTCGCCGAGCGCCTGGACCTGATCCTGGCCATGGTCGGACCGGACCAGGTGTCCCCGGCGCTGGCCGCGAGCATCCCGAAGATCGGCCGCACGCTGAGCAGCTGGCCGCAGCTCGCCTCCGGGGTGGCGCTCGGCGGCGCGCTGGTGACCGAGGCCGCCCGGCGGATCCTGCTCGGCGGCCCCTGTGCCTCCGGCCGGTTCTACGTCGATCTGGAGGAGCTGATCGCGCCGGACCGGAGCCGGGTGGCGTGAGGGTGCGGGCGGCTTGAGGAACAGGCCTGGTCCGGGTCCGGGTCCGGATTAGGCCTGGCCCGGATCCGGATCAGGTCCCGTCCAGATCAGAGCCCGTCCAGATCAGGGCCGGTCCAGATCAGGGCCGGTCCAGATCAGAGCTGCTCCAGATCAGGCCGCGATGAGCTTGCCCAGCACCCCGTAGAACCAGATGTTCTCCGCGCCCTCGGCGTCCTCCGGCTTCTCCGGACGCCAGGCCGGCAGGTTCACGATCCCCGGCTCCAGGATCTTGAAGCCCTCGAAGAAGGCGGCGATCTCCTGGCGGGTGCGCGGCGACGGGTTCTTCATCACCGACTGGTACTGGCTCTGCACATTGCGGACCAGATCGCCGGTGGCGCCGTCGATGGTGGCGTGGGTCAGCGCCAGATAGCTGCCCGGCACCAGCATCCGCCGGTAGGTCTGCAGCACGCCGGCCGGGTTGTCGCCGTCGCCGACGAAGTGCCAGGCGGCCAGCGCGGTCAGCCCGACCGGCTGGTCGAAGTCGATCAGCGACTTGACGGTCGGGTCGCCCAGCACCCGCTCGGCGTCGACCATGTCGCCCAGCACCGCGCCGGAGTTCGGGTCGCCCTTGAGGATGTAGTTGCTGTGGCTCACCGCCGCCGGATCGCTGTCGATGTAGACGATCTTCGCGGCGGGGTCCACGGTGTGCGCGAGTTCGTGCACGTAGTTCTGGGTCGGGATCCCGCTGCCCAGGTCCAGGAACTGCCGGACCCCGTCGGCCAGCATCACCTTCATCGCCCGGGCCAGGAAGTAGCGGTTCTGCTGGAGGATCACGCGGCCGTTCGGCTCGATGGCCAGCAGCCGCCGTCCGAAGTCCCGGTCCGGGGCGAAGTTGTGCTTGCCGCCGAGCAGGAAGTCGTACAGCCGCGCGACGCTGAACACGTCGGTGTCGATGTTCGACGGGAGGTCGTCGAAGATGGCGTCCACGTCGTTCCCGGCGTGCGCTCCGGTCGGGTCGGTCATCGTGGGGTGCTCCTTGGGGAAGTGGGGTGCACTTTTCCTGCGCGCGTACTACCGCTTTCGAGCGCGGCTTTATAAGACCTCTTCGACACTAGCCGAGGCCCGCCCCGGCGTGTCGGCCGAACCGCGTTGTCGGCGGTACTTGGCCATGCGGACGTCCAGTGCCTGCACGATCGATTCACTCTCGTGAGGCGCCAGCTGCTCGCGGGCGCGCGTCATCTCGGTGGTGAGCCGGACCGAGCCGGCCAGGGTGGCCATCCGGGCCGCCTCGGCCAGCGCCCGGCAGGCCGCCGGGACGTCGCCGAACTGCACTTGGGCCTGGGCCCGGCGGGCCAGCGCCATCGCGTTGTTGTGCAGGTAGGCCGGGTTGAACCGCTGTTGCGCCAAGGCGCCTGCGTCGGCGGCCTCGACCGGGTGCCCGAGCAGCAGGTGGCACTCGCTCTCCCGGGCCCAGTAGAACGCCGGACCGTAGAAGCCCCAGCGCTCGGCGGCCGGCTCGGCCCAGTCGATGCGCTGCATCTGCTTGCGCTCCCGCTCCAGCGCCGCCAGGCTCCGCGCGCCCTGGCCGGCCGAGGCGTAGACCCGGGCCGTCATGTCGGCGGCGTAGGCCTTGGCGCGGCGGCTGGGACTGCGCTTGGCCGCCTCCTCGGCGGCCTGGGCGTGGTCGATCGCGGTCTGGTGGTCGCCGGCGGACATGCTCAGATGCGCCTGCGCGGCCAGGATGTTCGCCGCCAGCTCGTAGTCGTCGGCCTGGTAGGCGGCCTTGCGCGCGTCGTCGTAGTAGAACCGGGCCGCCTCGTCCTGGCCCATGTTGAACATCATCCAGCCCAGCAGGTGGGCCAGGTCGCCGTAGACGACCCAGGCCTGGCCGGTCAGCCCCGACGGGGCGTCCTTCACCACGGATTCCATCATGGCGCGCACCGCGAGCCCTGTCTGCACTGTCGCGGACGGTCCCAGCGCGGCGTTCTGCTGGCGCAGGCCCCCGACGATCAGCCCGGTGTTCTCGATCATCGGCCCGTCCACCCGGCCGGCCGGGCTGGGCGGCGCGACCTCGTCGGCGCCGGCGCCGGCCAGCGGCGCGGCCGCGGCGACCGCGAACAGGCTGCTCAGATTCAGCAGCGCCGAGCGCCGGGACAGGCTGTTCCCGCCGTCCGGCGACTCCATCAGGGAGCTGATCTCGGCGACCGCGGACATCGAGGAGAGCAGCTCGCCGGGGTTCGCCCCGAGCTCGTCGGCCGGCCGGGGCGGCGGCGGGCCGAAGTACGGATCGAACCGCGCCCCGGGGCCGGGAGCCGGATGGGGGGCCGCAGCCGCAAGTGCGTGCGGCTGCGGCGCTTGACGGGACGGCGGCACCCCGCCGACGGCCTGGCCGGGCTCGCGGATCTGGCTGAACACCGGCCGCTTCTTGGCGCCGTAGTCGTCCAGGTCCGACAACAGATCGGCGACGCTGCACTCGTACAGCTGCGCCATCCGGTCCAGCACCTCCAGCGACGGCGCGTAGCCGGTGGAGCTGGGCCAGGCCTCCCAGTAGGAGAAGTTCTTGAACGTCTTCGGATCATCCGGCCAGCGCCGGGTCCAGCGCTCCGCCGCCTCGGGCTGGGTCCACCCGCGGGCCTGCCGCATCGCGACCCGCGCGTTGACGTGGAACCGCCGCTGGAACTCCCGGCCGATCTCGGCCCAGGAGTGCTCGGTGGCGCGCAGCTGGTCGGACAGTTGGGCCTGAATCTGTTTCAGGCTCCTGGGTTTCCTGCTCATCGTTCGGCAATCCCTGCCTCGGCGGGCGGCCCGGCAAACAGTCCGGACCCGTCACGCGACGGTGCTCCCGTACTGTCGAATGTGGCGCGCCACCGCGCGGGGAGCGGGACCCAGACCTTTTCCTCCCAGCGTCACCGGGAGAAAATGTCGCATCACACATCATCCCATCACGCGGCGCGATGATGAGGACCAGTTACCGAAACCAAGGCGGACTTCAGGAGGACTCGCCGTGCTAACGACTCAGGACTCAGAGAACTGGGCCGTCGAGTTCACCCGGACCGACGGGGAGATGCAGTCCGTACAGGACGGTTTCACCAGCCAGGGGGACGCGGAGTACTACGGCCAGTGCACCTGGGCCTCACCGGGCGGCAGGGGCATCGAGCAGGTACGGGTGCGGCAGCTGCCGCGCGGCCCATGGGTGCCGGTGGCGCCGGCGTCGGTCTGCGGGGGGATCCGCCTATAGCGCCGGCCTACCGGGGGGATGCCGGCACGCGTCCGCAGTCCGCGTGCTGGATGCGGGGATCCCAGCCCGTCCGGGTACGACTCTTGGTGAGTCGGCTCGGGCGGGCTTTTGTGTGGGCACTGTGTTCGACCACGGAGTTAGGTCACAGAGTTAGGTCACAGAGTTCGACCACGGAGTTCGACCACGGGAGCAAGGGCACGAAACCGCCGCGCTCTCCAAGCCCAGGGAGCGCGACGGCCGTGGAAACCCTATCGGACAGTTGGCCCATTTCCCCCACCCAGTCGCGGCCGGCTCAGTTCTCCAGATGTGTGAACACCTTCCGGAGCAGCGCGTTCAGGTGCTCCCGCTCATCGTCTGTGAGCGGGTCCAGGATCTCGTCCTGCACAGCCTCGGCGTCCGCGTCCAACTCGGCGAGGAGCGCGCGGCCGGCGTCGGTGAGCGTGACGGTGATGCGGCGCCGGTCAGCGGTGTCGCGGGCGCGCTCGATGTAGCCGGCTCCGGCCAGCTCATCCACGATCTTCGCCATGTCACTGGGATCGATGCCCAGTCGGGCCGCGAGGTCCCGCTGCACGTGCGGCCCGAAATCAGCCAGCGCCGCCAGCACCGCGTGGTGCCACAGCCGCAGCCCCCGCTCGGCGAACCGCCCGGCCAGCCGCCCCCGCGCGCTCTTGCCGGTCCGCGACAACAGGTAGGTGGTCAGGCCGGTCAGCGAAGGCGGCACCGCACGCAGATCATCCATGGTATGACTATAGGCGCCGACCTATCATGGGTGAACACCCACTAATTTGGAGACGCCATGGACGCCCTGCACCCCCGCCTGCTGGTGACCCGCTTCGCAGATATGTTCGACTTCTATCAAGCCGTCCTCCCCGAAATGCTCGGCGCGAAGCTGCGCAAGGGCACGTCGGCCGGGCCATACGCGAACTGGGACGTCGACGACCAGGCCGTCCTGGTGCTCTACGACCGGGCGACCCTGGCCGCCGTCGTCGGGACCGGGGCGCTGCCCGCGAGCGCGGCGCCGGCCCAGGACCACACGATGTTCGTCTGCCGGGTCGACGACGTGGACGCCGGGGCCGAGCTCTGCGTACGGCACGGGGGGACGCTGGTCGTGGCGCCCACCGACCGTCCAGATTGGGGTCCGACGTTGCGGACCGCGCACCTGCGGGATCCCGAGGGGAACCTGATCGAGTTGCAGTCGTACTAGACCTCGCTGGATCTAGATCTAGACCTTCCCTTCAGGTCCTTCAGGCCAGCGCCCAGGGCCTCCACTGCAACGTCCGCGGGAGGTCACGGGCATCTATCCGGGCCGTGTACAGCGAGCCGTCCGGTCCGATGGCCGCCGCCACGACCAGGCCGTGCGCGTCAACGGTCAGCGAGGGGCGCAGGATCGGCCCGGGTCCGCTGAGCCAGCGCCGCACCCCGTCGGCCACCCCGACCCGCGGCTGCCAGACCACCTCGACCAGCCCGCGCTCGCCGCGCTGGGCCAGGAAGGCGCCGCCGACGTGCGGCTGGACCGCGACGACACCGAACCCGCCCTGGCCGCCGAGGGCGGCGTCCGCCGCGGTGTCCCCCGGGCGCCAGGCACCGCCGGACGGCCGGGACATCAGGGTCAGGATCCCGGTGTCGGCCGCGCGGGTGGCCAGCAGCGCCCCGCCGCCGCGGAGCGGGTGGACGGTCGGCGGATCACCCATTGGAGGTAGCGCCGAATGGGTGACCTCCGGGTCGCCGGCCCCGCCGGCCGCGATGTGCCAGGTCCAGAGTTGGTGGCTGACCGCGTGCAGTTCCACGTCACCGTTCCGGGTGACCGCCGCGGTCAGGCCGTCCCGCACCCGGTGGCCGCCGATGTCCCGCCAGTCGGTCCAGCGCGCGCCGGGCGTCGTCAGGTCGCGGTGCCGCCAGGACACTGACATGTCGGCGTTGCGGGCGAAGACGTGGAGCGTGCCGCGGCCGTCGACCACGGCGGCCGGGCAGCCGACGGCGGTGGCGTCCTTTGTCACCGGTCCGATCGGGGTGCCCAGGCTGGTCCACGGGGTGAAGCCGCCGTCGGACCGCTCCTCGGCGACGACCACTTCCTCCCGCCAGGTCCCCTGGTCGGGATCGGTCGTGGCCCGCAGGCCGACGAGCTGCACGCGGCGGTCACCGGCGACTGCTACCTCAAGATGAGGGGTCAGCGATGCGGCGGTGTTCTGGTGGCTGAGCCGCGCCTTCTCGATCCCCACGCCGCGCCCGAAAGCGCCGCTGCCGGCCGCGGTCTCGGTCCAGACCACCGCCCGGCCGTCGATCGCGGCGAAGGCGCGCAGCCGGCCGTCCGGGCCCAGACGCAGCCAGTCGGTGGTGCCGACGTGGCGCAGGTTCGTGCTCTGCGACCAGCCGGGCCGGGCCGCGTTCCCGCCGACCGTGCGGTCGCCGCAGCCCACCGGGTCACCGCAGTTACGCTGGTCGGCCCAGCCGTAGACACCCAGCAGGCGCAGCTTCTCGCGCTCGCTGGCCCCGCCGAGGTTGTGGCGCCAGCGCGCGTTGCCGTAGCCGACGTAGGCGTCCAGGCGCACGACCGAGGGGCCGCGGCGGGCCCGGTGGTCGGCGTACGCGGCATAGGTGAACCACGCGGTCGCGGTGTGGTCCTCGTTGTCGGTGTGGACGCCGGAGTCGGTGAGCCACGCCCGCTCCTTCGGCCCGCTGCGGCGCTCCGGATCGGGGTCCATCGTGCGCACCACGGTGGGCAGGAACCGGTCCATGAGGTCGGTGAGGGTGCCGACGAGCTGGTCCCGCGTGTAGACCCCGCCGGTTATGGCACTCTCACTCGGCTTCAGGACCGGCCGGGTCGTCTCGGTGCCGTGGAACAGCGCGGCCAACGGCGTGTGGTTCTCATCGCCAGGCGTGGACCCGGTATAGCCGCCCATCGCGATGTCCAGGAAGACCAGCCGCACCCGCGAGTCGGACCCCAGCTCGCACAACTCGGCCTCGCCACCCCGGGTGACCAGCACGCTGCGCCGCCACGGCGCGTCATCCTGCTCCCCGGCCATCCGCGCGTACGCCGACCGCAACCCGTGCTGCCGCGCCGCCGCGAAGGCCGCACCACCCCCGGCCTCAGCCGAGGTCAGGACCACGGTCGTCACCTCGGCCCCGGTCCGCACCGAGTCGGCGATATCCGGGTTCAGAAAGTACAGGTCATCGTCCGGATGCGCGACGACCTGCAGAAACGCGACCCGGCCGGCCAGCTGCGCCGGACGCTCGACCAGGTCGGCCTGGGCAGTGGTGACGGCGCCGTCGGCACCGAACGCGCCGACCGCCAGTACTCCCATCCCGAGCAGCCCGAGCTCGCGACGAGACAAGTTAGGCACCTTGACTCCTGTGTGGCTGAATACCCCGCAAACCATATTCGGGACGCGGGAAGGGGCGCCGAGGTTGTCTTCGAAGTCATTTGTCACGCACCGAACACGCGCAAACACCCGTGGGGGCTCCCGATCCGACCGGACCGGAAGCCCCCACGGGGAGGTTTGACAAGCTTTTGCCCTATTTCACCTCACACCTGCCCGGCCTTCTCCAACGCGCTGCAACAGGTGTCGACGATGAGCCGGGTCACGACGTACGGATCGACGTTCGCATTCGGCCGCCGATCCTCGATGTACCCCTTCTTGTCCACCTCGACCTGCCACGGAATCCGCACCGACGCACCCCGGTCGGACACGCCGTAGCTGTACTGGTGCCAGGGCGCGGTCTCGTGCGCCCCGGTCAGCCGCTCCTCGATACCGGCGCCATAAGCACGCACGTGCTCCGCGGGCTTGTCCCCGTCCCCCAACGCCTCACACGCAGTGATGATCGGATCGTACGACTCCCGCATCGCCCGCGTAGAGAAGTTCGTGTGCGCCCCAGCCCCGTTCCAATCCCCCTTCTGCGGCTTCGCATCAAAGGAGACGGCCACCCCGAACTCCTCCGCGACCCGCAGCAACAGATACCGAGCCACCCACAAATGGTCAGCCACCTCCACCGGCCCGGCCGGCCCCACCTGGAACTCCCACTGCCCCGGCATGACCTCGGCATTGATCCCCGAGATCGTCAACCCAGCCGCCAAGCAGTAGTCCAGATGCCGCTCCACCACCTCACGCCCAAAGACAGCACCCCCACCC
>NZ_JAAFYZ010000081.1 GCF_018274385.1 Catenulispora pinistramenti
GTGGTGGGGCTGGCGGCGGCGCTGCCCGGGTTCCGCCGTTATGACGCGCGTACTGATACCCATGCCGTTGCCGTCCGCGCGGAACGGCTGGCGGCACATGCGAGCTCGTCCCTATGATCGAAGGCCGCTACGGGTCCGATCGAGGGGTTTGACATGGACAACGGGGACCGGAATGTGCCGTGGGGCGCGCCTGCCGATTCGCAGGGGGCGTCAGGGCCGCCGCCGCCGGGGCCGCCGCAGGGCTGGCAGTGGGGGCAGCCGCAGGGGGCGCAGAACGGCCCGGGTCCGAACCCGAACGGGCCGGGCGGGCAAGACGGCCAGGACCCGAATCTGGGCCGGTCTCAGGGCGGGATGACGTCCTTCCCGCTCGCGGCGACCGGCACGTACGCGGCCGTCCGCCCGCCGGAACCGCCGCCGCTGCAGAACGCGCCGCAGCCGCCGCCGCCGATGACGTCGTTCCCGCTCGCCGCGACCGGCGCCTACCGCGCGGTCGGGCAGCAGGGGAATCCGGACCTGTCGGCGAGCGGGTTCAGCGCGCCGCAGCAGGCCGGACCCGAGCAGCACAACCAGTTCGCGCCGCCGCCCGGGTTCACCCCTCCGCCCGGGTTCGGCGCTCCCCCGCCGACGCCGTCGGGCGACCCGGGCGCCAAGCGTCGCAGGACCCTGCTGATCGGGGGATCGGTGGTGGCGGTGGCCGCGGTGGCCGGCGGGGCGATCTTCCTGACCACCGGGGGCAGCGGCGGCAAGCAGCCGGCGAACAACTCCACCACCGCCAAGAGCTCGGCCACGGCCGCCGACGGCGCGCCGAGCAACGTCAGCGGCTCGACCGCGCCGACCTCCAGCGCGCCGCCGCCGCCCACGACGACCGGCGCCGCGCCGCCGGCCGCGCGCCCGGTCGCGGACGTGCTGCGCTGGCAGCTGAACGACAAGCCGGGCAGCAAGACGGCCGTGGACGCCTCCGGCAAGAACCGGCTCGGCACGCTGGACGGCACCGTGGGCTTCTCCACAGCGCACGGCGGCTCGGCGGAGTTCAGCGGCACGGCGAACAAGTCGGCGGCCGGGGTGATCAAGACCAAGGGCCCGGGGATCGACACCACGAAGAGCTTCACGGTCTCGATGTGGGTGGACCAGACCGGGCTCACCACCCCCACCAAGTTCGCCGCCGCCTTCAGCCAGGACGGGCCGCAGTGCTTCGCGTTCACGTTCAGCTACTCGCTGGAGACGAAGACCTGGTCGTTCGTGCGGTCGAACGCCGACGGGGCGACCCCGAAGACCGTCAACGCCGGCGCGACCGCGCCCACGCCGATGAACGTCTGGGTCAAGCTGACCGGGGTGTACGACGCGCAGGCCGGGACGATCGCGTTCTTCATCAACGGGCAGCCGCAGGGCGCGCCGGTGAAGACCAACTCGGCGCCTTACGCCGCGACCGGGCCGTTCGCGATCGGGCGGAGCTGGTACGGGAAGGGCGCGACGAACCCGTTCAAGGGCTACATCTCGGATGTGCAGGTGTTCGGGCGGGCTCTGTCGCCGGCTGAGGTGCAGGCGCTGTAGGTGCGCCGGATGAGGTGCAAGGCGCCGTAGACGCGCCGGTGCCGGCGGCTGTGGTCTCGGCCACGGCCCGCCGGCACTGTCGTCGTCCCACTCGGGACGCTAGCCGTCGGCGTCCGCCGCCTCGTCGGCCTTGCGCCACGCCTCATTGCGCTCCTGGACGCGTTGCAGCGCGTGCTCGGCCTCCTCCTGTGTCTCGTACGGTCCCAGCCGGTCCTTGGCGGCACAGGCTCCCGCCGGCTCGACCACGCCGTGCTTCACGCAGTAGTACCAGCCGTCGTCGTCGGGCGGTTCGCCCTTCTTGGTCCAGCGCATCGCGAGTCTCCCTGCCTCCACCGGGTGCCTAGACTGTCTGACTATGGCGACACTCGTACCCGGCACCGTCTCTCCCACTCTGCCCGTCCCAGCGGCGATCAAGCGACCGGAGTACGTGGGACGCAAGGGACCCAAGGCGTACACCGGCGGCGAGGTGCAGGACGCCGAGACCATCGCGAAGATGCGGATCGCCTCCCGGATCGCCGCCGACGCGCTGGTGGAGACCGGCAAGGCGGCCAAGCCCGGGGTCACCACCGACGAGCTGGACCGGATCGGCCACGAGTACCTGCTGGACCACGGCGCCTACCCCTCCACGCTGGGCTACAAGGGCTACCCGAAGTCGCTGTGCACCTCGGTGAACGAGGTGATCTGCCACGGCATCCCGGACACCACCGTGCTGCGGGACGGCGACATCGTGAACGTGGACATCACCGCCTACATCGGCGGCGTGCACGGCGACACCAACGCCACCTTCGAGGTCGGCACCGTGGACGAGGAGTCGCACCAGTTGGTCGAGCGCACCCGCGAGGCGCTGGACCGGGCGATCAAGGCCGTGCGCCCAGGCCGCCAGATCAACGTCATCGGCCGGGTGATCGAGAGCTACGCCAAGCGCTTCGGCTACGGCGTGGTCCGCGACTTCACCGGGCACGGCATCTCCACCGCGTTCCACACCGGCCTGATCATCCCGCACTACGACGACCCGTACTCCACGCTGGTGATGCAGCCCCGCATGACGTTCACCATCGAGCCGATGCTGACCCTGGGCACCGCCGACTACGAGATGTGGGCGGACAAGTGGACCGCGGTGACGCGGGACCGGAAGCGGACCGCGCAGTTCGAGCACACGATGGTGGTGACGAACGACGGGGTCGAGGTGCTGACGCTGCCCGGCGAGGGGTGATCCGTCACGCCGCCGGCTCTATCAGACTCCTGCGAAGCTCGGCGATCTGCCCGCCCGTCAGGCCGTGCGCCAGCAGGTACTCCTCCACCGATCCGCGGGCGGCCCGGATCCGGTCCAACGTCGCCAGGATCAGCTCCGGCGGACAGGCCAGCGCCTGGCCGTTGAGCCGCTGCCCCAGGCCCGTGGCGGCCTGCAGCTGCTCGACCGCCTGCGTGAACTCCGCGGCGAGGTAGGCGCTGGTGAGGTGGTAGTCCTGGGCTATCACCTCGTCGGCGACGCCGAGCAGCGACAGCACGATCGCGACCACCACGCCGGTGCGGTCCTTGCCGGCCGAGCAGTGCACCAGGACCGGCTGCGCGGCCGGGGTGGCGACGTGGCCGACGGCCGTGGCCAGGGCGGCGCCGCAGACGTCGACCATGTGGTCGTAGACCGACCTCAGATCGTCCGGGGCCCGGCCGAAGGAGTCGCCGGTGAAGCCGAAGACCGGCAGCCGCAGGACCTCGATGCCGGTGCCGTCCAGGGCGTCCGGGGACAGCCGGACTTCGAAGTCCTCACGCAGGTCGACCACGGTGCGGACCGGCAGGCCCGCGAGGGTGGCGCGGGCCTGGTCGTCCAGGCGGTGCAGGGCGTCGCCGCGCAGCAGCCGGCCGGCCCGCACGGTGCCGCCGGCCGCCGGGTAGCCGCCGACGTCGCGGACGTTGAACGTGCCGGCCAGCGCGATCCGGCGGTCGGCGGCGGTCGGCGGGATCCGGTCGGCAGGTGTGGTCACGCGCACACGCTACCCGCGCCACGATTCGCCCCACTGGCACCCCCTGACGAAGTCCGGGCTGCCACGAGGTATCCTGACCCTTACCGCGTTAGGCCTTCGACCACGTCAGGGGGCTTGGGTGCCGAGGAGCTGGCGACCTGCCAAGAACCGGAAGCGCGAACCCGCCGCTTCCACCGATGGGCTGCGCGCTGAAGGGCTCCTCGATCCGCTCGACAAACTGGTCGCCGCCGGGTTCGCGGTGGTCCCGGCGGCCGCCCCGCGCGAGGGCTCGTGCAGCTGCGACCGCCTGGGCTGTCCCACGCCCGCCGCGCACCCGCTGTCCCGGGCCTGGCAGGTCGAGGCCAGTGCCGACCCCGAACGCGTGGCCCGCTGGCGCTCCCGGCACCCCGGGACGAACTGGGTCACCCCGACCGGTAAGACCCACTCCGTCCTGGACGTCCCGGATCAGCCCGGTGCCGACGCCCTGCGCCGGATCCTGGTGGCCGGCACCGCCCCCGGCCCGGTCGCCGAGGTCGACGGCCGCTACCTGTTCTTCACCGCGCCGCGTACGAACCCTGATACCGACGACGTCGACGAGGACGAGTGGTGGTCCAGCTCCCTGGACTGCCGCCCGGAGACCCTGCAGGAACACCCCGGCCTGCGCTGGCACGACCGCGGCAGCTACGTGTTCGTGCCGCCGTCGGTGAGCATGTCCGGCCGGACGGCCCGGTGGGTCTACTGGCCCGCGGGCGGCACACCGCTGCCGGACGCGGTGGTGGTCCTGGAAGTGCTGGCCGACGTGCTTGCGGAGTTTTCGGCCGCTTGAGGCCGATTTGAGGAATCTCGGGCTGCCGTAGGCTGCACCGCGTGACAGCGAACAGGGATCTCGCCTGGGAGGGCTGCGTCAACACGCGGGACCTCGGCGGCCTCGGCCGGATCAAGCCGGGCGCGGTGGTCCGGATGGCAGCCCCGACCCGCCTGAGCGCGGCCGGCTGGGCTTCGGCATGGGACTACGGCGTCCGCACCGTCCTGGACCTGCGCGCCGAGGACGAAGGCGAACCGGACCAGGTGCCGCGACCGGTCGGCATCGCGACGGCCCGCGTGGCCCTGGACCCGGAGCCCGGCACGGCCTTCCACGACCACTGGACGCCGATCGACAACCTGGCGACCCCGCTGTATCTGCCGGCGCTGCTGGCCGAATACCCGGACCGCGTGGTCGCCGCCGTCCAGGCCATAGCCAACGCCGCACCCGGCTGCGTGGTCTTCCACTGTGCCGGCGGCAAGGACCGCTCCGGCCTGATCGCCCTGGTGCTTCTCGCCGCCGCCGGGGCGCACCCTGACGAGATCATCGCCGACTACCTGATCACCTTCGACCGGTTTCGGGAGCGATACGCCGAGCTGGGCATCCGCAACCAGCTGATCACGGTCAGCGAACACCTCGAAAAACACGGCACCACCATCGAGGCGTCCCTGAGCTCGACGATAGGCGGGCTGAAGATGCCCGACTACCTCCTGGCCAACGGGCTTTCCGAAGCGGAGCTCGCAGCCCTGGACGCCAGACTCACCGAGTGAGCGAACTCACACCGCTGACCCGAAGCGCCGGACGGTGCGAGTCCGCGTGATCCGCAGAGCGTCTTAGACCACTGATTCGGCGAGCCGTCACAGCTCCGGCTGCCGCACCGCCGACTGGATCGTCCCGACCACCTCGCCGAAGCCGATCCGCGAGCCGTTCGGCCCCGGCGCCACGCCGCCGATCGCGACCGTGTCGCCGTCCACCAGGAAGGTGCGGGTGGAGCCGTCGGCCAGGGCCAGCGGCTCGGTGCCGTTCCAGGTCAGCTCGATCAGCGAGCCGCGCTGTTCGGGCAGCGGACCGGAGACGGTGCCGGAGGCGTAGAAGTCGCCGGTGCGCAGGCTGGCACCGTTCACCGTCATGTGCGCCAGCTGCTGCGCCGGGGTCCAGTACAGGCCGGCGAACGGCGGCGTGGAGACCGTGCTGCCGTTGAGCTTGACCTCCATGACGATGTTGTAGCCCCAGGTCTCGCCCTGCAGGTAGGGCAGCGGGACCGGGTCCTGGTACGGCGGCGCGATGCGCGCGTCCTCCAGCGCGGCCAGCGGGACCACCCACGGGGAGACCGAGGTCGCGAAGGACTTGCCGAGGAAGGGGCCCAGCGGGACGTACTCCCAGGCCTGGATGTCGCGCGCCGACCAGTCGTTGACCAGCACCACGCCGAAGACGTGCTCCTGGAACTCCTCCACCCGCACCCCGCCGCCCAGCGGCGAGGGCGTGCCGACCACGAAGCCCACCTCGGCCTCGATGTCCAGGCGCACGCTCGGCCCGAAGCGCGGTTCGGCGTCGGCGGGGGCCTTGCGCTGGCCGGAGGGCCGGACGATCGGGGTGCCGGACGGGACGACGGTGCCGGAGCGGCCGTGGTAGCCGATCGGCAGGTGCTTCCAGTTCGGCAGCAGGGCCTCGCCGTCCGGCCGGAAGATGCGGCCGAGGTTCGTGGCGTGGTCCTCGGAGGAGTAGAAGTCCACGTAGTCCGCGACCTGGAACGGCAGATACAGCACCACGTCGGCGAGCGGCACCAGCAGCGGCTCCACGGCCTTGCGGCGCTCGGAGTCGGTGAACAGCTCGGTGAGCCGGGCCCGCACCGCCGCCCACGCCGGAGCGCCGAGGGCCATGAACGGGTTCAGCGTGCCGATCGCGAAGTACGCCGCCGGCTCCTCGATCGTGCCGTCCAGCAGACCGTTCCCGGCCAGCGCGCCGAGGCTGACGACGAAGTCGCCGATCCGGGTGACCACGTGCGCCGGGCGCTCACCGTGGGTCGCGACGCCGTAGGGCAGGTTCTCGACCGGGAAGTCGGTCTGGGGCGGCAGCGGGACCCAGGTGGGCTGTGTCATTACGGTTCTCCCGTGGTTGAAGCTCGGTCAGTGGGACAGCGGATCCGGCAGCAGTCCGAGGCCCGACAGATCGTCGATCGGCTCTTGGAAGCTACAGGAGCCGTAGCCGTGGAACAGATCACGGGTCCGGGCTGCGTCCTCCACTGTCAGAGCTTTGACACGTTCGGCCAGGTCCGCCCCGTCGGCGAGGGCCAGGACCACGGCGGCGTCCTCAATCTGGGCACCGTCGCTCGCGCGCTCGGCGGCCAGCAGGACGTTGAGGAAACCGTGGTGGGCGAAGCCGGTTTCGGCGTCGGTGTGCCGCACCGCGTTGTGCAGCCCGGCGGTGCACTTGAGGCCGATCTCCAGGTCCGCGCAGCCGACCAGGAACTCGGCCACGGCCAGCGGGGTCGGGAACGCCTCGGCGGTCAGCCCGCCGGTGCGCAGCTTGGCGTACAGCAGCTCGCGGCCGGCCAGGGTGGGGAGCAGAGAGCGCATGTCGGCCGGGGCGATCTCGATGTACGCCTCGACGCCGTACGGGAGCCGCCCTTCCAGCTCCGCCAACCGGTCGCCCGGATGGCGGATCTCGACGGCCTCCAGGATCAGCCGGTCGTCGTCCTCCAGCTCGGCGAACGCGGCCAGCAGACCGTCCACGCCGGTGTCGGCGATCAGGCCGAGCCGCAGCCCCTCGTCCGGGTCCAGCAGCGGTTTGAGCTCGGCCAGCTTGGAGACCGGACACAGGAAGCGGCCGAGCAGACCGCTGTACCCGCCGGCGTCGTGGGCCAGGTGCGCGGGCACCGCCTCGGCCATGGGTGCGTCGCCGGGCGGGAACAACGCCGCGTCGTCGATCAGCTCTGCGAACAGGACGCCGAGGGCGCCGGGGTCGGCGGTTGACATGACCGCCACGGTAGCCCATGGTCGAAGTGAGCGGACAGTGACGTCCGATTATCGAACACTCTTGAGGGGACCGCGGCGATGGCCTACTACCGCTCCGTGGGTGAGATCCCGCCCAAGCGGCACACCCAGTTCCGGCGCCCGGACGGCGAGCTGTACTCCGAGGAGCTGATGGGCGTCGAGGGCTTCTCCTCCGACTCCGCGCTGCTGTACCACCACGGGCTGCCGACCGCGATCGTGGACTCCGCGGAGTGGGAGCCGCCGGGGCCGCTCGCCGGGGCGGTCCCGAACCGGCCGCTGAAGCCGCGGCACTTCATGACCCACAAGCTGGACGCCTCGGGTCTGGACGCCGTCACCGGCCGGCATCTGTTGCTGGGCAACGGAGACGTGCGTCTGTCCTACGTCGCGGCGACCGAGGCCTCTCCTCTATACCGGAACGCCATAGGCGACGAGTGCGTGTATGTGGAGTCCGGGTCCGGCGTCGTGGAGACGTCGTTCGGCGCGATCGAGGTCGGTCAGGGCGACTACGTGATCCTGCCGACGTCGACGATCCACCGGTGGGTGCCGACGGCCGGAGCCGGGTCCGGGTCCGACAGCGCCGAACCGTTGCGGCTGTTCGTGATCGAGGCGACCGGGCACATCGGCCCGCCCAAGCGCTACCTGTCCGCCAAGGGCCAGTTCCTGGAGTCCTCGCCGTACTGCGAGCGGGATCTGCGCGGGCCGAGCGAGCCGCTGCTGGCCGAGGGCTCGGACGTGGAGGTCCTGGTCCGGCACCGGGCCGGCGGGACCAAGCTGACCTACGCGCACCATCCCTTCGACGTGGTCGGCTGGGACGGCTGCCTGTACCCGTACGCCTTCAACATCGCCGACTTCGAGCCGATCACCGGCCGGGTGCACCAGCCGCCGCCGGTGCACCAGACCTTCGAGGGCCCGAACTTCGTGATCTGCTCGTTCGTGCCGCGCAAGGTGGACTACAACCCGCTGTCGATCCCGGTGCCGTACAACCACCACAACGTCGACTCCGACGAGGTGCTGTTCTACACCGGCGGCAACTACGAGGCCCGGCGCGGGTCCGGGATCGGTCAGGGTTCGATCTCGCTGCACCCCTCGGGGCTGACGCACGGCCCGCAGCCCGGTGCCGCGGAGCGCTCGATCGGCGCGGAGTTCTTCGACGAGCTGGCGGTCATGGTGGACACGTTCCGGCCGCTGGAGATCGGCGAGGGCGGCGTGGCGTCCGAGGACCCGGGGTACGCCTGGACGTGGTCCGGGCGGCACAACGGGGCCTGACAGCAGCCGGAAGTAAGCCGGGTCGGCGGACGTGCGGCGGCCCGGCTTCGGGTAGCGTCACCATGTGCTGAGAAGGACTCTGGTCGCCGTCGGATGCGCCGCGCTGCTGGCCGGTTTCGGGCCGCTGCCCGCGCCGGCGGCCCGGGCCGCCACTTCGTGCCCTGATTCGCAAGGCCCGCTGCTGGCGTATAACGCCACTCGCGCATGGAGCATCACGGGGAGCAAGGGCGGGGGTGTGAGCATCGGCGTGGTCGGCGCGCCGGATCGGATCGCGGAGGTGGCGTGCGCGATCAGCGCGCTGGCCCCGGACGCGACCGTCGTCCCGGGATCGGCGGACGGGGCCATCGTGGTCGTCGCCGACACGTCCGTCGATCCGGCGTCGATCGGCGGGGCGGCGCTGGTGATCGCGGCCGCCGGGGACACCGGGGAGGTGATGTCGGCGCGTCCGCAGGGCGTGGTGAACGTGGCCGCCGCGGACGAGTCCGGCGCCCCGCTGCCGTCCTCCGCGTCCGGCCCGGCGGTGACGCTGGCCTCGTACGGCAACGACACCTCGACCGCCTCCGGCTACGTCGCCGCCCTGGCCGCGATCCTGCGGGCCGGCCACGCGAACTGGCCGGCGCGGCAGGTGGTGGCGCAGATGGCCGGCTCGATCAACCCGGTGTCCGGGAACCAGCACACCGACCAGCTCGGCTTCGGCATCATCTCGCCGGTGCAGGCGGTGAGCCAGGGGCCGGTGGATCCCGAGACGCTGCCCGGGTTCGACGCCATGTTCCCGGTCAACCAGCCGCCGCGCAGCGCACCGAGCACGCGCTCGGCACCGACCAGTGCGGGGAGCGCGGGTGGTCCGACCACCGGGTCATCAGCTCCCTCATCCGCAGCTTCGGGTACGCCGTCCGCCACGCCGACGCCGCAGGTGCCGGCGCCGGGCACCACCGACTCCGCCAACGCCTGGCCGACCGATCCGGTGCTCTCCTCGGGTCCCTCGAACGGGTCACGTGCCGGGGCGTCCGGGGGCGGCGGATCGGGCGGGATCAGCCCGATCCTGCTGATCGGGTTCCTGGTGATCCTCGCAGGTGGCGGCTATCTGCTGTGGGAGCGCAGGCGCCGGCTCAAGCCCGCCGCGACCAAGCCGGAATCGGAGTGGGAGGACCCGAGCGGTCCCCGGCATTCGGGATACAGCCCACCGGAAGAATGATCGTCCGCTAAGTTGACTCCCATGCCGCAAAACGTCGGGGTACCACCGGAACCCAGAGGTTTCTCCCCTAACGTGTCCGGCATGAATGGCGACGAGGGCGGGTTCGGCAGGCCGCCATCCCACGACGCGCCGACCGAGTACATCCCGCGGATAACGGACTCCCCCTCCCCCTCCGAGGCGCAGACCGAGTACATCCCGAAGGTCGTGTACACGCCGCCGCCCCCGTCTCAGTTCCCTGATGGGGAACCGGAGCCGGAGCCCTCGTTCGGCAACCGCTCGTCCCGGACCGCGGCCCGGGTCAACCGGCAGGCCCAGCGCAAGCTGCTGGTGCTCTCCAGCTTCGGCGAGGTGCTGATCACCCTCGGCGCGGTGCTGGCGCTGTACGTCGTCTACACGCTGTGGTGGACGAACGTGGAGGCGCACAAGGCCGCGAACGCCGAGGCCAACCACATCCAGCAGCAGTTCCAGCAGCAGCTGGCGCCGACCGCCCCGGGGGCCGCGCCGAAGTCGGCCTTCGCACCGAGCGAGGGCTTCGCGCTGATGAGCCTGCCGGCCATCGGCAAGATGAACGTCCCGGTGATGCAGGGCGTGGACGAGGAGAAGGTCCTCGACAAGGGCGCCGTCGGGCACTACACGACCCCGGCCACGGCGATGCCGTGGGACCCGGTCGGGAACTTCGCGGTCGCGGCCCACCGGCGGACGCACGGCGAGCCGTTCCGCTACATCAACCAGATGCGGGTCGGGGACCACGTGGTCGTCGAGACCACGCACGGCTGGTACGTGTACGCGCTGGACAAGGAACTGCCGCAGACCAGCCCGGAGAACATGGGGACGATCGCGCCGGTCCCCCAGGGCGGGCCCTTCACCAAGCCCGGCAAATACATCACCCTGACCACCTGCACACCGGAGTGGGCGTCCACGTACCGGCTGATCTGGTGGGGCCACCTGGTGCGGGTGGACCCGCTGAACGGGCCGCCGCCGCCGGAGCTGAAAGACCCCAACCGGCACACCTGACCAGCGCGATTCTTGGAATCGCGAGGGTGGCCGCTACCATGGATCGAATCCAAGCGAACGCTGCGCGGGACAGGTCACCTTAGAAGCCGGTCGGAAACCGGCTTCCGTCATGTGACACAGAACGCAGTGGGGTCCGGGGCCTGCCATTTCCCGGTCCGCCACTTCAGGCGCGGCTATCGCCTACCTGGTCGTCCAACACTGGGACCAGGCCGCCTTAGTGACCGTTCTGTACACCGCTGCGGCGCAATCCATGCGCTCGTGCGCCTCTGAGGACGTGTCCGTTCCTCTTGAAGGGCTTCTTGAGCCATGTCCGAATTCACCCCTGAGAACGATGTTCTGCGCGCTGAGTCCACTCCGGCCGCCGACATCGACGAGACTTTCGCGATCGTCGACGAGCTCGACGACGCCACTGACGACATCACCGACGACACCGACGACGAGGCCTTCGACGACGCCGCCGACGACGAGCACGTCGCCGACCTGGACGACGACGAAGCCGACGACGACACCGCCCCGGCCGAGTCCGAGGCGCCGGCGTTCACCGAACTGGGCCTGCCCGAGGAACTGGTGAAGAAGCTCGCCGAGAACGGCGTGCACTCCACCTTCCCGATCCAGGCCGCGACCATCCCGGACGCCCTGGCCGGCCGGCACGTGCTGGGCAAGGCCCGCACCGGCTCCGGCAAGACGCTGGCCTTCGGGCTGGCGGCGCTGGCCAACCTGAAGGGCAAGCGGGCCCGCAAGGGCAAGCCGCTGGCCCTGGTGCTGGTCCCGACCCGCGAGCTGGCGATGCAGGTCACCGACGCGCTGCAGCCGTACGGCTTCGCCGTGGGCGCCGACATCGCCGCGGTCTACGGCGGCGCGCCCATGTACAAGCAGGTGTTCGCGCTGCGCCGCGGCGTCGAGCTGCTGGTGGCCACCCCGGGCCGGCTGACCGACCTGATCGAGCAGGGGGAATGCGACCTGTCCGAGGTGGAGATCGCCATCCTGGACGAGGCCGACCAGATGGCCGACATGGGCTTCATGCCGATCGTCACCGAGCTGCTGTCCCAGACCGACCCGGCCGGGCAGCGGCTGCTGTTCAGCGCCACCCTGGACGGCGCCGTCGACGAGCTGGTCCGCCAGTACCTGACCGACCCGGTCCTGCACTCGGTGACCCCGGACGACGAAGACTCCTCGCAGATGGACCACCACCTGCTGATCGTCGAGCCGGCGGACAAGGCCCTGGTCACCGCCGAAATCGCGGCCCGGCACACGCCGGGCGAGGACGACGGCCGCCGCACCATCCTGTTCGCCCGCACCAAGCTCGGCGCCGACCGGATCGCCGAGAAGATCCGCGAGGCCGGCGTCAGCGCCCTGGCCCTGCACGGCGGCATGACCCAGCGCGCCCGCACCAAGACCCTGGCCGACTTCAAGGACGGCCGGGTCCCGGTCCTGGTCGCCACCGACGTCGCCGCCCGCGGCATCCACGTCGACGGCATCGACCTGGTCCTGCACGTCGACCCGGCCGGCGACCCGAAGGACTACCTGCACCGCGCCGGCCGCACGGCCCGCGCCGGCGAGAGCGGCACCGTGGTCACCCTGGTCCTGCCCAAGCAGCGCAAGGCGACGCAGCGCCTGCTCCAGTCGGCCGGCGTCGACGCCGAACTGACCAAGGTGGCACCGAGCTCGGAGACCCTGCGCGAACTGACCGGCGGCCGACCGGTCGCCGAGTACATCGCCGAGGCGGACGCCTACCACGCCGCCCGCCGCGCAGCCCGCGAGAGCCGCATGACCGACGACCGCCGCGAAGGACGCGGAGGCCGCGAGGGCTTGCGCGCCGGCCGCGAGGGCTTCGGCGGCCGCGACAACCGCGACGGCTCACGCCCGGACCGCTTCGACCGCAACCACCGCGGCGGCCGCTTCGAGGAGCGCGACAACCGCGCCGGCAGCCGCGAGCGCACCAGCTTCAACAGCGGCGAGCGGCGCCCCTTCGCCGACCGCGAGCGGACCGGGTTCGGCGACCGCGACAACCGCGGCCAGGGCCGCGGCTTCGACCGCAGCAGCTCGGGCCGCGGCTTCGACCGCGACAATCGCAGCAGCTTCGGCGACCGCGGCGCCGGCCGCTCCTTCGACCGCAACGGCTCGCAGGGCGGCGGCTTCGACCGCGACCGCACCGACCGTGGCGAGAGCCGCTCGTTCGACCGCAACAGCTCGGAGCGCGGCTTCGACCGCAACGGCTCGGGCCGCGGCTTCGACCGCGACAACCGCGGCAGCTACGGCAACCGGGACAACAACCGGGACAACCGCAGCGGCGAGCGTCGCAACTTCACCGACCGCGACAACCGCGGCGGCTCCGAGAACCGCGGCGGCGGCTTCAACGGCGGCGAGCGTCGCTCCTTCGACCGCAACAGCTCGCAGGGCCGCAGCGACAACCGCGGCAGCTATGGCAACCGCGAGGGCCGCACCTTCGACCGCAACACCTCAGGCCGCAGCGACAACCGCGGCAGCTACGGCAACCGGGACAACCGCGGCGGCTCCGAAGGCCGCAGCGGAGGCTTCAACGGCGGCGAGCGTCGCAGCTTCGACCGCGACAACCGCACCACCGGCGGCACCAGCAGCTACGGCCAGCGCCGCGGCTTCGACCGCGACAACCGCAGCACCGGCGGCACCAACGACCGCCCGCAGAACCGCACCTTCGGCGACCGCCGCAGCAACGACCGCAACGACGACCGCTACTCCCAGCGCCCCGGCTTCGACGGCCCCCGCCGCCACACCGACCGCGACAACCGCACCAACACCGACCGCCCGGCCGAACGCCGCGACTTCAACGAGCGCACCGCTTTCGGCCGCCCCCGCGGCGGCTACAGCAACGACCAGCGGGACAACCGTCCGCCCCGCGACCGCCGCTGGTAGTCGCTGAGGACTGAGAAGGGGACCGCGCCTTGGGCGCGGTCCCCTTCTGGCTTTCCGGGCTCGGATCAACGCGCGAGTCGTTCCCCTCGGTTCTTCACCAGGGCTCCCGATCTTGCGCTTGCTCCGGCTTGCCGGAGTTAAGAGCTGAGGTATGGCGGCCCGGCTCGAAAACTCTCCCCCGCCAAAGCCACAAGGGCCCCGCCCGAAGGCGAGACCCTTGCAACGTGTGACAACGACAAGCAATCAGCAAACCACCAAACACAAGCCCCACTCAGTGGTGCCCGTGCCCAGCCTCGATCTCCTTGTACTCCTCAACCGTCGTCTCGACGTGGTCGGAGAACATGGCCTTCGAAGCCTTAGCCCGCAGCTTGAGCGCCCGGTTCCCCGGCCGCTCAACCCCGTTCTCATCCGTGGCGGGCCCGAGCTCCAGCGGCTTCTGCACCTCGTGCGCGGTCAGCCGGTAGCGCTCGCCGGCCGACAGCGGCTCGTGGACCTCGGTGAACTCGCCTTCCAGCGAGACCTTGATGATCCCGGTCTCGCGCCCGTGCAGCACCTTGTCCTTGTCCCGCCGCTGCAAGCCGAGCGCGATGCGCTTGGTGCACCAGTAGGCCAGGGCCGGGCCCAGGAAGATCAGGACGCGGAACGTCCAGGTCAGCGCCTCCACTGAGAGGTGGAAGTGGGTCGCGATCAGGTCGTTGCCGCCGGCCAGCCACAGCACGCCGTAGAACGTGATGCCGCCGACGCCGATCGCGGTGCGGGACGGGCGGTTGCGCGGGCGGTCCAGGATGTGGTGCTCGCGCTTGTCGCCGGTGATCCACTGCTCCAGGAACGGCCAGACCGCCAGCGCCGTGAACAGGATGCCCGGCACGACCAGCGAGGGGATCAGCACGTTGAAGGACAGCGTGTGCCCCCAGATGTTCCACTCCCAGTTCGGCATCATTCGAAGGGAGCCTTCTAGGAAGCCGATATACCAGTCTGGCTGGGAACCCGCGCTGATCTGGTCGGGTGTGTACGGCCCGTAGGCCCAGATCGGGTTGATCTGCACCAGGCCGGCCAGCAGGAAGACCACACCGAAGATCACGAACATGAACCCGCCGGCCTTGGCGGTGTAGACCGGCAGCAGCGGCAGGCCGACGACGTTGTCGTTGGTCTTGCCCGGCCCGGCCCACTGCGTGTGCTTCTGGACGAACACCAGGATCAGGTGCGCCGTGACCAGGCCGACGATCAGCGCCGGGATCAGCAGCACGTGGATGGTGAACAGCCGGGGGATGAAGTCGTGGCCGGGGAAGTTCCCGCCGAACAAGAAGTACGACACGTACGTGCCGACGATCGGGATCGACAGGATGACGCCGGAGGCGATGCGCAGACCGGTACCGGACAGCAGGTCGTCCGGCAGCGAGTAGCCCGCGAAGCCCTCGAGCAGCCCCAGCACCATCAGCGTGAAGCCGATCAGCCAGTTGATCTCGCGGGGCTTGCGGAACGCACCGGTGAAGAAGATGCGCAGCATGTGCACCATGATCGCCATGAGGAAGATCAGGGCGGCCCAGTGGTGCACCTGGCGCATCAGCAGACCGGCGCGCACGTCGAAGCTGATGTTCAGCGTCGAGGCGTACGCCTGCGACATCGAGACGCCGTCCAGCGGCAGGTACGAGCCGTGGTACTCGACCTCGCCCATGCTCGGGTTGAACCACAGCGTCAGGAACACGCCCGAGAGCAGGATCAGGATGAACGAGAACAGCGCGATCTCGCCGAGCAGGAAGCTCCAGTGGTCCGGGAAGACCTTCCGGATCAGGTTCTTCGAGCCCTTGTAGATCCCGAGCCGTTCGTCCGCCCAGTTGGAGACCGGGTCGGTCTTCACGTCGCCGTACTCGCCTGCGGCCCCGGCGCCCGGGGCGGTCGTGGCGCTCATCCGCGCTCCCAGAAGCTCGGGCCGACGGGCTCCCGGAAGTCGCTCACGGCGACCAGGTTGCCGTCGGCGTCGACCGTGATCGGCAGCTGCGGCAGCGACCGCGCGGCCGGGCCGAAGATGACCTTCCCGTCGTCGGACAGGTCGAAGGTCGACTGGTGGCACGGGCACAGCATGTGATGCGTCTGCTGCTCGTACAGCGCCACCGGGCAACCGACGTGGGTGCAGATCTTGGAGAACGCCATGACGCCGTCCACCGACCAGTCCCACTGCTTCTTCTTCTGCGCCTCAGAACCCTTCAGCGCTTCCTGCGGCAACCGGACGACCAGCACCGCGGCCTTGGCCAGGTTGTCGATCCGCTCGTCCGGGTCGTCGTTCAGGTTCGCCGGGTTCGCCAGCGCCAGCGTGCCGACCGTGACGTCCGAGACCCTCAGCGGCTGCCCGGTGTTCGGGTTCACCAGCTTCATGCCCGGCGCCCACAGCGTGTGCCGCAGGGCGTCCTTCGGCATCGGCCCCAGGTCGCGCAGCAGCCACACGGCCGGCAGCGGCAGCACCATCATCGCGGTCAGCAGCGAGCGCCGGATCAGCGGGTACTTGGTGAAGCCGGAGTCCGCGACACCCTGCTTGAACTCCGAGACCGCGAACGCGGTGGACTCGGGGTCCGACTTCATCGGGTGCCGCTCCTGGACCAGGTCCACGTCGGTCATCAGGGTCCGGGCCCAGTGGATCGCGCCGCAGCCCAGGGCCAGGAACGCGAAGCCCAGGCACAGGCCCAGGGCCAGGTTGTTCATGTTCACCGTGCCCAGGCCGGTGAACCTGTGCACCTTGGTGTTGGGCACGAACGTGTAGCAGACCATCGACCCGATCACGCCCACGACGGCGATCATGAACAGCAGGGCGACCTGCCGCTCGGCGCGCTTGGCGGCCCTGGGGTCGAGGTCGGTGACCCGGGGCCGGTGCGCCGGCAGGCCGGGGTCCTGGAAGGGGTCCTCCGCCACGGTCGTCACTGCGCCGTGGCCGGCCCCACCGGTGTTCTCAGGCAGGTGGTCCGTTTCCATGTCCCGATCAGTCATTGTCGGAGGCGTCCTTCCCGGTGGTCGCCTCGAAGTGGGCGACGCGGGCGCGGGACGCCTTGGTGGTGTGCGCGCCGATCCAGCAGGCGAACACGATCAGCAGGCCGAGCACGATCGTCCAGACGAACAGGCCCTCGGAGACCGGGCCGATCGAGCCCAGGTCCAGACCGCCGGGGTTGGACCCGGTCCGGGTCTGCACCAGGTAGGCGATGATGTCCTTCTTGTCCTGCGGGGACATCACGTTGTCGTTGAAGATCGGCATGTTCTGCGGGCCGGTGAGCATGGCCTCGTAGATGTGCTTCGTCGACGTCTCACGCAGCGAGGGCGCGAACTTGCCGTCGGTCAGCGCACCGCCGGCCCCGGCCACGTTGTGGCACTGGGAGCAGTTGGTCCGGAACAGCACTCCGCCGTTGGACACGCTGGCGGCGTCGTTCGGGTCGCCGTTGTACAGCGAGGGGTCCGGGATGTCCGGGCCCGCGCCGAGCGCACCGATGTACGCGGCCATCGCGTCGATCTGGTCCTGGGTGAAGATCGGCGGCTTGCTCGTGACCTGCGGGCCGATCTGCATGGCGGGCATGCGGCCGGTGCCGACCTGGAAGTCGACCGCGGCGGCGCCGACTCCGATCAGCGACGGTCCCGAGCCCTGCACGCCCTGACCGTTCATGTTGTGGCATGACGAGCACGAGGACTGGAAGAGCTTCTGACCCTCTACAAGCTGCTCCGGCGTGGCGGCGACGGAGGCCGACGCCTTCGCCGAGGAGGAGCCCAGGGTGGCGTATGTCGCGCCGATGACACCCAGCGCGAGGAAGAGGACGACGAACGCGGCCAGCGGATGGCGCCGTCGTGCCGAAAGCGTGTTCACGACAGAGGATTCCTTACCGATTCCACTGATCCGACTTACTTCATGATGTAGATGACGAAGAACAGGCCGATCCACACCACGTCGACGAAGTGCCAGTAGTAGGACACGACGATCGCGGAGGTGGCCTGATCGTGGGTGAAGCGCTTGGCGAGGTAGGTCCGCCCCAGCACCAGCAGGAACGCGAGCAGGCCGCCGGTGACGTGCAGCCCGTGGAACCCGGTGGTGAGGTAGAACACGGACGTCCAGGCGTTGGCGCCGATCGTCAGGTTCTCCTTGACCAGGGCCGAGTACTCCCAGATCTGCCCGGAGACGAAGACCGCGCCCATGATGAACGTCAGGATGAACCACGCCCGCAGCTTCCGCACGTCCCCACGCTCGGCCGCGAACACGCCCATCTGGCAGGTCACCGAGGAGAGCACCAGGATGGTGGTGTTCGGCACGGCCAGGGACATGTTCAGGTGCTTGGCCTGCTCCACGAAGTACTGCGACCCGTGCACTGAGCGGATCGTGAAGTACATCGCGAACAGTGCCGCGAAGAACATCAGTTCCGAGCTCAGCCAGACGATCGTTCCGACGCTGACCAGGTTCGGCCGGTTGGGCAGGCGGTGGGCCTGCCCCGCTTGAGTAGTTGCAGTTGCTGTCGCCACGGCCGCCATTATGTCGTCACCCCATGGCGGCTCCGCGCCGGGGGTGGGTATTAAGGAACCAGTGTCCTGTGTGTATGGGGCCGATCGAGTTAACGAAGGTCCGGATCAAGCGGTTCCCGGAAGGTCCGAGCCGCGGTTGATCATGAACAAGATCCAGACCCCGGCCGTCTGGAAGCCGGGCAACCACGCCGAGTAAGCTCCGTCACATGAACAACCAGCAAGGCAACGCTGGTGGTGCCAGCGAACAGGCCATCAAAGTCCTCATCTACAGCGACGACTCCACCACCCGGGAGAAGGTCGTGCTGGCCCTCGGCCGCCGCGTGGCGCCGGACCTGCCGCCGATCAAGACCCACGAGTACGCGACCCCGCTCGCCGTGGTCAACGCCGTCGACAAGGGCGGCTTCGACATCCTGATCCTGGACGGCGAGGCGACCCCGGCCGGCGGGATGGGCGTGTGCCGGCAGCTCAAGGACGAGATCTACCGGTGCCCGCCGGTCCTGGTCCTCACCGGGCGGCCGCAGGACGGCTGGCTGGCCACCTGGTCCCGGGCCGAGGCGTGGACGCCGCACCCGATCGACCCGGTGGCGCTGGCAGACTCGGTCGCGGAGTTGGTCCGGGCCCGGCTCGCCAAGCGGGTCGCCGCGTAGGGTCTCCCTATAGCGGGGCCGCAGACGCTCCTCTGATGACTCCTCTATAGAGATTCACCCCTTTGAGCGTTCCGTAGAAGCGGAGGCGAACCGCCGATGACCGAGCAGCCCGTGCAGCGCACCTGGCCCGAGCTCCTGTCGGCGGTTCTGCGCCGCGACGATCTGTCAGTCGACGACGCGGCCTGGGCCATGGACCGCGTGATGACCGGCGAGGCCACCCCGGCGCAGGTCGCCGGGCTGGCGGTGGCGCTGCGGGCCAAGGGTGAGACGGTCGACGAGATCGAGGGCTTCGTCCGCTCGATGTACTCGCACGCCCTGCTCATCGACGTCCCCGGCGCGACCGTGGACATCGTCGGCACCGGCGGCGACCGCGCGCACACCGTGAACATCTCCACCATGTCGGCCGTCGTCGCGGCCGGCGCGGGGGCCACGGTGGTCAAGCACGGCAACCGCGCGGCCTCGTCCTCCTCCGGCGCCGCGGACGTCCTGGAACGCCTCGGCGTCCGCCTGGACCTGGCCCCCGAGGCGGTCGCGCAGGTCGCCAAGGAGGCGGGCATCACCTTCTGCTTCGCCCCGGTCTTCCACGCCTCCCTGCGGCACGCCGGCGTCCCCCGCAAGGAACTGGCGATCCCGACCTTCTTCAACTTCCTCGGCCCGCTCACCAACCCGGCCCGCCCCCGCGCGTCGGCCGTCGGCGTCTTCGACGAGCGCATGGCCCCGATCGTGGCCGGCGTCTTCGCCCGCCGCGGCGTGGAGGCCCTGGTCTTCCGCGGCGACGACGGCCTGGACGAGATCTCGGTCGCGACCACCACCACCGTCTGGACGGCGAGCGACGGCGAAGTCCGCCGCGAGACCTTCGACCCCCGCGACGTCGGCATCGCCTACTCCCCCATCAGCGCCCTGCGCGGCGCCGACCCGGAATTCAACGCGGCCGTGGCCCGCCGCCTCCTGGCCGGCGAACAAGGCGCGGTCCGGGACGCGGTCCTGCTGTCCTCCGCCGCGGCCCTGGCGGCACTGGAGCCCACGCGCGAGCCGGTGACGACACGGCTGGCGGCCGGACTGGAGAAGGCCGCCGAGGCCATCGACTCGGGGGCCGCGGAGCGCGTGCTCGGCAAGTGGGTCGAGGTTTCGGAGCGGTTGATCCGGGAGCGGTAGCGGCTGGCGCGGATGTCGGCTCGGCGGTCAGAACTCCAGGTCGGCCCAAGTCGCCTCGATCGGGAACGGCAGTTTGGTGCTGACGGCTTCGGCGGTCTCGCCGTTGGTCCAGGTCGCGACCTTGGCGTAGGCGCCCCGGTACTCCGTCCCCAGCTGCCACTGCTCGATACTGGCGATCGCCGATTCGTCAGGCTTCAGCCGAACGATCCAATAGTGTTCGATGCCGGCCAGCGCGTACTGGGTCATCTTCGACTCGAAACCGGTGCGCCGGTTGTCGCGACCGGTATCGGTGCGCTTGCTCGACGGCGACACGATTTCCACCGCCAGCACCAGGTCATAACCCCAGACCCGCCGCCGCCCCTCCTCGAGGCACCGGTAGACCAGCACGTCCGGGCGCCGCACGGTCGCACCCGGCGCGTCCCATAAGCGCGTATCCAGGTCCTGTGAGGCACGAAGGCACGGGTACAAGCCGTCGCCCACCGCTTTCCGCGTAGCGGCGTCGATCAAGATGATCAGACGCACCGACGCACTTTGGTGCCCAGGCGACCGCGACTCGCGCCGGATCAGCCGCCCACGATCGAGCTCGTGGTCTCGGCAGAACTCCTCGTCCAGCGCGTCCCATCGCGCCACGGAGACGTCCTCCAACAACCCGGCCTTCTCGGCCAGGCGGAAGCCCGCGAGCGCCGCCATCTCGGCGGGATCGACGAGCGGGTCTTCAGCGGGTGGTTCGTAGGTCATAGCTACTGTCATTCCCCAAAGGCTAGCCACGCCCTCTGACAGAGCGTGGCTAGTCGATGACAAACAGTCCCTACTGCCCCTGCACCCCGGCGGCGGACCCGGCCAGCCACTGGCTCCAGCTCAGGTTCCAGTCGTCGAACCCGGGGTTGGGGTTGGTGGTGACGTTCGGCTTGGTGTTCGCCGACTTCAGCACGTCCACCACGTCGCCCAGCTTCACGGTGTTGAAGAACCAGTTGGCGTCGTTCAGGCCCATGCCGATGCAGCCGTGGCTGCTGTTCTCGCGGCCGAACTTGCCGTCGTTCCAGGGGGCGGCGTGCAGGAAGGTGCCGGAGTCGGTGATCTTGACGGCGGACTGGACCTTGAGGTCGTAGAAGTCCGAGGCGTCGGTGAAGTTCACCGAGGAGGAGGTCATCTGCAAGGTGGCGTCCTTCTCCAGGACCACCATCTTGCCGCTCCAGGTCGGGTGCTTGGGGACCTCGCCGGCGCTGACCGGGATGGTGCGCAGGACCTTGCCGTTCTTGGTCACCGTCATCTGGTCCTTCACCAGGTCCACGGTGCTGATCACCGCGTCGCCGATGGTGAAGGCGAAGTCCTTGGTGAACGAGCCGTAGGTGACGTCGCCGGCCTTCACGCCGTTCAGCCCCAGGTGCACCTGCACCTTGGTGCCGGACTGCCAGTAGCTCTGCGGACGCCAGTCCGCCTCGGTGGCGCTGCGCCAGTTCCAGGCGCCGTCCACGTGCGGAGAGGTGGTGACGGTCATCGCCTTCTCCACCGCGGCCCGGTCCTTCACGTTCGGCGGGTTGGTGAAGTAGACCGCGATCGGCTGCCCGACGCCGACCGTGGTGCCGTCGTCCGGGGCGTAGTGGGACAGGCCGAGGCGCTTGTCCGGGGTGAGCGTCGTGAACTTGGACGTGCTCGTCTTCTCCGCCCCAGAGGCGTCCTTAGCCTTCGCCACGACCGTGTAGCTACTGGAGATCGCCAGCAGCCCGGTGGACACCCAGGAGGCCCCGTCAGCGGCCAGGGCACCGTTCACAGCCTTACCCGAGGCGTCGGTGGCGGTCACGCTTTCCAGCTTGCCGCCGGCCGCGTTGATCTGGATGCCCTTGGCCGGATCGACGCCCTTGGTACCGTCCGCCGGGCTCGCCGAGAGCAGCAGCGGCTCAGCGGAGGAGGAGGTCGCGCCGCCGGGGGTGGTGCCGCCGCCGTTCGCCCCGGCCGCGCCGGACGAGGCCGTCTGTCCGTCCCCGACCGGCGCCACGGCGTCCTTCTTGGAGCTCGACGAACCGCCGCCGCACGCCGACGTCACCAGCGCCACCGCGGCGGCGGCCGCCGTCAGCTGCCCCGCCCGACGCCACCGGCGCCCTCCGTCCGCGGAAACACCCTGCCCGAGGTGGTGTGCCACAAGACCCTCCCAGTCGCTTCAACCCTTACCGCACTGCTTACATCTGGATAGACGCCGTTAGAGGCCCCCACGTTGCACATGATCTCAAGTAATCACCGTCTCGTGACCCAAAAGGTCGCCGACCCACCCCGAAAGAGAGCGAATACGAGATCTCGGTCCAGCTACTGACGCCGATCCCGGGCCGCCGTAGTGTGGGCGTCATGAGCGCTCAGCCGTCCGCCGCCGCACGCACCACGCCCCGGCTCACGACGCTGGAGCTCCCCCACACGCTGGCCGCCGTCCGCGCACATCTCACCGACGACGAGAAAGCCGCACTCTGCGAGCAGTTGGAGAACGGCGACGTCTTCCAGGTGTTCCGCAAGTGGTGGAACGTGGCGGCGTCCCGGGCCTCGCCGGCCCTGGCCGAGCACGTCAAGCGGCGCGCCGAGGGGGCCTCCGGCCCGACGGTGCCGCTCGGGGAAGTCGCCGCCCGCCTCGGCGTGGCCCTGTGACGTGACGCCGACGACATGACCTCGGCGACATGACCTCGGCCCCGTACACGGTCGTCTTCGGCGAGCACGCCATGACGCAGGTCGCCCTGCTCCCCGACGCGGACATCGGCCACGTGGTCGGCCACGTGGCCATCGGCCTGGGCCGCGACCCGCACCTGATCGGCGATCCGTGGATGAGCACCGACGCTCAGACCTGGTACACGCTCGACATCGGCCCGACCCTGCGCGTCGCCTACGTCGTGGACGACAAGCTCGAAGAAGTCGCCATCCTGGAAGTCCTCGTGGGCCATTCCTGACCGCGCGGACGCGGGAGCGCGGGAGCGCGGGAGCGCGGGAGCGCGGGAGCGCGGGAGCGCGGGAGCGCGGGAGCGCGGGAGCGCGGGAGCGCGGGAGCGCGGGAGCGCGGGAGCGCGGGAGCGCGGGAGCGCGGGAGCGCGGCGAAGGCTCAAAGCAAAGGCCCAAAGCAAAAGGAGCTGGGCCCCGGATCACTCCGGGGCCCAGCTCCTCAAGCAGTTCCCGCTACGGCGTCAGTGCCCGGCACCGGCCTCGCCGTACCGGTTGTTCTCCCGCCGGTAGTACTCGAACACGAGCCCGATCACGGAGTAGGCCCCGAACGGCACGGCCACCAGCAGCAGCCACCATCCGAAGATGATCCCCATGAACGCGATCGCCGCCGAGCCCGCCGTGTACAGCGGCCACCACGAATGCGGGGCGAAGAAACCGAGCTCGCCGGCCATCTCCGCGATCTCCGCGTCGTCGCGGTCCTCCGGACGCGGCCCGATGCGGATCGCGGTGAAGTACAGGTAGAACCACACCAGCGCGCACAGGCCGAAGGCCATGGACAGGGCGGTGGTGCCGACCGTGTCCTTGGACAGCAGCCAGTAGACCGGGATGTCGATCATCAGGAAGATGGCGACGAACCCGAAGAGCTTGGCTTCGACCTTCACTTGGCACCGTCCTCGTCCTCAGTCGCCGACGGCTCCGGCTCCGGCTGCGGCTTGGCCTTGGCCGGCGCGCCGACCGCGACCTTCTTCTTGCCGTGCCCCAGGTCCAGCGCCGCGACCTCGGGGTGGTGCAGGTCGAAGGCCGGGGATTCGGAGCGGATGCGGGGCAGCGAGGTGAAGTTGTGCCGCGGTGGCGGACAGGACGTGGCCCACTCCAGCGAGCGGCCGTAGCCCCACGGGTCGTCCACCGTGACCTTCTTGCCGCGCTTGGCGGTGATGTACACGTTGTACAAGAAGGGCAGCGTCGAGGCGCCCAGGATGAATGAACCGATCGAGGAGATCGTGTTCAGTGTCGTGAACCCGTCGCTGGCCAGATAGTCCGCGTACCGGCGGGGCATGCCCTCGGCGCCGAGCCAGTGCTGCACCAGGAACGTGGTGTGGAAGCCGACGAACAGGATCCAGAAGTGGATCTTGCCCAGCCGCTCGTCCAACATCTTGCCCGTGAACTTGGGCCACCAGAAGTAGAACCCGGCGTTCATCGCGAACACCACGGTGCCGAACAGCACGTAGTGGAAGTGCGCGACCACGAAGTACGAGTCCTGCACGTGGAAGTCGATCGGCGGGGAGGCCAGCAGCACGCCGGTCAGACCGCCGAACAGGAACGTCACCAGGAAGCCGACCGACCACAGCATCGGCGTGTCGAAGCTCAGCGAGCCGCGCCACATGGTGCCGATCCAGTCGAAGAACTTGATGCCGGTGGGCACCGCGATCAGGTACGACATGAAGGCGAAGAACGGCAGCATCACCGCGCCGGTGGTGAACATGTGGTGCGCCCACACCGTCACCGACAGGCCGGAGATCGACAGCGTCGCCATCACCAGGGTGTTGTAACCGAAGATCGGCTTGCGGCTGAAGACCGGGATCACCTCGGTGATGATCCCGAAGAATGGCAAGGCGACGATATACACCTCTGGGTGTCCGAAGAACCAGAAGAGGTGTTGCCACAGCAATGCCCCGCCGTTGTCCGCCTCGAAGATCTGCGCGCCGAGCCGGCGGTCGACCTCCAGCGCGAACAGCGCGGCGGCCAGCACCGGGAACGCCATCAGGACCAGCACCGCGGTCAGCAGGATGTTCCAGGTGAAGATCGGCATCCGGAACATCGTCATACCGGGTGCGCGCATGCAGACGATGGTGGTGATGAAGTTGACGCCACCGAGGATGGTGCCGAAGCCGGACAGCGCCAGACCCATGATCCACATGTCCGCGCCGATGCCCGGGGAGTGGACCGCGTCGGTCAGCGGGGAGTAGGCGAACCAGCCGAAGTCCGCGGCGCCCTGCGGGGTGAGGAAGCCGCCGACGGCGATCAGCGAGCCGAACAGGAACAGCCAGTAGGCGAACATGTTCAGCCGCGGGAAGGCCACGTCCGGGGCGCCGATCTGCAGCGGCACGATGACGTTGGCGAACCCGATGAACAGCGGGGTGGCGAACATCAGCAGCATGATCGTGCCGTGCATGGTGAACGCCTGGTTGAACTGCTCCGTGGTCAGGAACTGCAGACCCGGGCGCGCCAGCTCGGCGCGCATGAGCAGGGCCAGCAGACCGCCGATGCCGAAGAAGCAGAACGACGTGATGAGGTACATGTACCCGATCACCTTGTGGTCGGTGGACGTCAGCCACTTCACCACGATGTTGCCGGGCACACGGCGCTCGTACGGCGCGCTCACTGCGCGCGGTTCACTGATGGCCGTCACTTTTCTTTCCCTGTGGAGTCGTTGCCGACGCCGGTCAGCGGGCCGACCCGCAACGGCACGCCGTTGGTGTTGTAGCCCACCGGCAGCTGGCCGGTCTGGCCCTTGCCGGTCACCGGGTCGATCTTGTTCGCCAGGTCCTTCAGGTGCTGCTGGTACTGGGCCGGGGTGACGACCTTGACGTAGAACAGCATCCGGGAGTGGTCGACGCCGCACAGCTCGGCGCAGCGGCCGATGAACGTGCCCTCCTTGGTCGGGGTGAGCTCGAACTCGTTGATCCGGCCGGGCACGACGTCCAGCTTGAACAAGAAGTTCGGCACCCAGAAGGAGTGGATGACGTCGGTGGAGGTCAGCGTGAAGCGCACCCGCTCGTTCACCGGCAGCCACAGCACGGGCAGCTCGGCGGGCGTGCCGGCGTCGTAGACCGCCAGCTGGCCGGGGGTGTCCTGCTGGGTGACCGCGTCGTAGTTGTAGTTCCACGACCAGGACCACTGCCGGCCCACGACGTTCACCTTCACGTCGGGGTTCTTGTGCAGTTCCAGCAGCTTGGACTCGTCCTTGGCGGTGAAGAAGAACAGCACCGCGATCATGATGAACGGGACGACCGTGAACAGCACTTCGATCGGCACGTTGTAGCGGGTCTGCGCCGGGATCTCGATGCCGGTGCGCTTGCGCCGGTAGAAGATGACGCACCACAGGATCAGGCCCCACACCAGGGCCCCGACGGCCAGGGCGGCGATCCACGAACCCTGCCACAAATGCAGGATGATCGGCGCTTCCTTGGTGGCCGGAGCGGGAACTCCCAGCCGCTTAAATTGCCCGCTGTCGCAGCCGGTCGCGGTCATGGCGACCAGCCCGGCCACGGCGAGCACGCCGAGCTTGCCGCGCCGCGATCGCCGCGCCGGGGGTGTGCGCTGCGGCGACGGGTCGGAGCCGTGTGGACTCAAGGTTGCCTTCCCGAGGTTCAAGCCTTGACGGCAGGCACGCGGCGGGCCCCCGGGATCGCACCCGGTGTGCCCGCACGTCACGGCCCTGCCAGGGGCGGTGTCTTCTCTCTCGCGGCCAAACCCTACTCCAGCCCCAATTGCCTCTTGCGCGGAGGTCCCGGTTAACGCGTGTGGCGGGGTCGGGGGTCACACTTCCGGCCGAACTGACGGCGTTGATCTGATGAGGACAACAGTGTTGGCGCCGGTGGTTCGGGGGTTCGGTGACGGTGCCGGATCGGTACCGGATCGGCGGCGGGTCCGGTGCCGGTCGGATACGGCGGGTGACGGCGCAGGGTCCGTATCGTCAAGGCTGTGACTCATTTCGACGCCGCCTCCGCCGAGCCCCCGCACCCGGCCGCCCGCGCCGCGCTGCTGGCGGCGTTCGACGAGGGCTGGGCCGACCCGGCCCGGCTGTACCGGGCCGGGCGCCAGGCCCGGCTGCTGCTGGACCAGTCCCGGGCCGCGGTCGGCGACGTGCTCGGATGCCGGGCCCGGGAAGTGACGTTCACCGCTTCGGGGACGGCCGCGATCCACTACGGGGTCGCCGGGGTCCTGGCCGGGCGGCGGCGGATCGGGGACCGGCTGGTGGTGTCAGCGGTCGAGCACTCCGCGGTCTTGCACGCGGCGGAGCTGCACACCGCCGAGCGGCACAACGTCGTGGCGACGGTCGGCGTGGACCGGCTGGGCCGGGTGGACGTCGAGGCCTTCGCGCGCGAGCTGAGGGTGCCCGGAACGGCCCTGGCCTGCTTGCAAGCCGCCAACCACGAGGTCGGCACGGTCCAGCCGCTGGCCCCGGTCTTCCAGGCCGCGGGTGCGGCCGGGGTGCCGCTGCTGGTGGACGCCGCCCAGGTGGTCGGCCGGCTGCCGGTGCCGCCGGAGTGGTCGGTGCTGTGTGCTTCGTCTCACAAGTGGGGCGGGCCCGCCGGGGTCGGGATCCTCGCCGTGCGCAAGGGAACGCGCTTCGCGCCGACGTGGGCCGTCGACGAACACGAAGACGGCCGCGTCCCCGGCGCGGTGAACCTGCCCGGCATCGTCGCGGCCGCCGCCGCGCTGGTGGCGCGGGAGCAGGAACGCCAGGCCGAGGCGGTACGGCTGCGGGCCCTGACCGACCGGCTGCGGGCGGCGCTGCCCGGGGTCGCCGACGACATCGACGTGTTCGGCGACCCCGACCAGCGGCTGCCGAACCTCGTCGCCTTCTCCTGCCCGGCGGTGAACGCGGAGGCGCTGGTGCTGGATCTGGACGAGGCGGGGTTCGAGGTGTCGTCGGGGTCGGCGTGCACCTCCGACACCGTCACCCCGAGCCATGTGCTGGTCGCCATGGGCGCCGCGGATCGGGGGAACGTGCGGGTGTCGCTGCCGTTCGGCACGGCGGGGGAAGACGTGGAACGCTTCCTCGCCGTGCTGCCCGGCGTGTTGGAGAAGCTGCGCTGAGCAGCCGAGCAGCCGAGCCAGGCCAGGGCCGGATCGCCGGGCTCAGACCGTCAGGCTCCGGGCGACCTCGCCGGCCGCGTCGTCGCCGTAGGCCACCGCGAACCGCTCCAGGAAGCGACCGCGCCGCAGGTCGTACTCCTGCGGGCCGACCGTCTCGATCACCAGCGTGGCCAGCATGCAGCCGACCTGCGCCGCCAGCTCCTCGCCGACGCCCCAGGACAGACCGGCGATGAAGCCGGCCCGGAAGGCGTCGCCGACGCCGGTCGGGTCGGCCTTCGTCTCCTCCTTGGCGGTGGCGACTTCGAGCACGTCGACGCCGCCGTCCGCGGTGCGCCGGGTGATCCGCACGCCCTGCGCGCCGAGCGTGACCACCCGGGCGCCGACCCGGCGCAGGATCTCCTCGGCGTCCCAGCCGGTCTTCTGCTCGATCAGCGCGGCCTCGTACTCGTTGGTGAACAGGTAGCGGGCGCCGTCGACCAGCCGCTTGATGTCCTCGCTGCCCATCCGGGCGAGCTGCTGCGAGGGGTCGGCGGCGAACGGGATGCCGCGCTCCCGGCACTCGTCGGTGTGCCGCAGCATCGCCTCGGGGTCGTCGGCCCCGATCAGCACCAGGTCCAGGCCGCCGACCCGGGCGGCGATCGGGCCGATCTCGATCAGCCGGGCCTCGGCCATCGCGCCGGTGTAGAAGGAGGCGATCTGGTTGTGGTCGGCGTCCGTGGTGCAGACGAAGCGGGCCGTGTGCAGCAGCTCGCTGATCCGGACCGAGTCGCAGTCCACGTTGTTGCGCTCCAGCCAGGAGCGGTACTCGCTGAAGTCCTCGCCGGCGCTGCCGACCAGGATCGGGCGCAGGCCCAGCTTGCCCATCCCGAAACAGATGTTCGGCGCCACCCCGCCGCGCCGGATCTCCAGCGAGTCGACCAGGAACGACAGCGAAACGGTGTGGAGCTGCTCGGCCACCAGCTGCTCGGCGAAACGGCCGGGGAAGCTCATCAGGTGGTCGGTCGCGATGGAACCGGTGACGGCGACGCGCACGGGGGACTCGATTCTGTTCGAGGAGGGGTTTCGGCTCGCGGGCACGGCAAAGGGGTGGACCCGCGAACGGGCCCACCCACCGTGATAACCGCCGCCGCGGCCTTCACACAGATCGTGTGCGGCCCAGCGGGTTGAATCTGTCTAGCTGAAGCTGTCGCCGCAGGCGCACGACGAGCCCGCGTTCGGGTTGTCGATCGTGAAGCCCTGCTTCTCGATGGTGTCGACGAAGTCCACCTTGGCCCCGGCCAGGTACGGCGCGGACATCCGGTCGGTGACGACGTTCACCCCGTCGAACTCGGCGACGATGTCGCCGTCGAGCGCGCGGTCGTCGAAGTAGAGCTGATAGCGCAGACCCGAGCAGCCACCGGGCTGCACGGCGACGCGCAGCGACAGGTCGTCGCGGCCCTCCTGCTCCAGCAGCGACTTCACCTTGGAGGCCGCCTCAGCGGACAAGATGAGGCCCTGCGCGACAGTCGCCTCCTGCGAGGTCTCCGTCTGCACGGTCATATGCGTACTCCTTCATCTGGACACACCGGCGCCCCGTGGAGCGCGCCTGCACAACTGGGGGAACCACGCGCCGCCGGAAGCTATTCCTTCCCCATCGTCGCACAGGTGCCGAAGGGACGAAACCGGCCCACGGGCCAGGTGCCGCCTACGGCAGCGCCAGCATCTGCTCCAGCGCCACCCGGGCGAAGTGGGCCGTGTCCGCGTCCACCTCGATCACGTTCGGCACCCGCCCGTCGGCCAGCGCCTCGAGCGTCCAGACCAGGTGCGGCAGGTCGATGCGGTTCATGGTCGAGCAGTAGCAGACGCTCTTGTCCAGGAACACGATCTGCTTGTCGGGGTGCTCGGCGGCCAGGCGCTTGACCAGGTTCAGCTCCGTGCCGATCGCCCAGGCGCTGCCCGGCTCCGCCTCGTTCAGCAAGGCGATGATGCGCTCGGTGGAGCCGACGTGGTCGGCCTTCTCGACCACTTCGTGCCGGCACTCGGGGTGGACCAGGACGTTGACGCCCGGGACCCGCTCGCGCACCTCGTCGACGCACTCCGGGGTGAAGCGGCCGTGGACCGAGCAGTGGCCGCGCCACAGGATCATCTTGGCGTCGCGGAGCTGGTCGTCGGTGAGGCCGCCGTCGGGGCGGTGGGGGTTGTAGACGACGCAGTCGTCCAGGGACAGGCCCAGGTCGCGGACCGCGGTGTTGCGGCCGAGGTGCTGGTCGGGCAGGAACAGGACCTGCGTGCCCTTGGCGAAGGCCCATTCCAGGGCGCGCTCGGCGTTGGAGGAGGTGCAGATCGTGCCGCCGTGGCGGCCGGTGAAGGCCTTGATGTCGGCGGAGGAGTTCATGTACGACACCGGCACCACCTGCGAAGCGATGCCCAGGTCCTCAAGCCGCTCCCAGCAGCGCTCCACCTGCTCGGCGGTGGCCATGTCGGCCATGGAACAGCCGGCGGCCAGGTCCGGGAGGATCACCTGCTGGGCGTCGGAGGTGAGGATGTCCGCCGACTCGGCCATGAAGTGGACGCCGCAGAAGACGATGAACTCGGCCTCGGGGCGGGCCGCCGCCTGCTGCGCCAGCTTGAAGCTGTCGCCGGTGACGTCGGCGAAGCCGATGACCTCGTCGCGCTGGTAGTGGTGGCCGAGGATGAACAGCCGGTCGCCCAGCTCGGCCTTGGCCGCCGCGGCCCGGGCCACCAGGTCGGGGTCGGAGGCCTGCGGCAGGTCGCCGGGGCATTCCACGCCGCGCTCGCTGCGCGGGTCGGCGGTGCGGCCGAGCAGGAGCAGGCTGACCGGCGTGGGTGCCGGCTCCTGGAAGGCCGGCGCCGGAACTGTGGTCGTGGTCATCCCGTTACCCCTTTTCGTCTATCTGACGTTAATAGATCATACCCTGATGTCAGTGTGACGAGAAGCGCCGCCGGACCGCCGTGGTGGACGTCACAACGCCGGCCGGCGGAAACCGATTACCATCCGGTGCGTGCACATCGTCATCGCCATGGACAAGTTCGCCGGAACGCTCACCGCCCCGGAGGCCGTGCGGGCCGTCACCGCCGGCTGGCTCCGGAGCTCGCCGGAGGATGAGGTGACCGGGGTCCCGATGTCGGACGGGGGGCCGGGGTTCCTCGACTCGATGAGCGACGCGTTCGGAGGCCGGGTTCAGTTCACCGAGCAGCTGGCGACGGTCACCGGGCCGCTGGGGACCGAGGTCACCGGGCGCTACCTGATCGAGTCCGGGCACGGGTCGACGGACGGAAAGCACCCCACCGCCTACATCGAGGTAGCCGAGGCCTGCGGCCTGCACCTCGTCCCGGCCGACCAGCGCGACGCCAAGGCCGCGACCACCTACGGCGTCGGCGAGCTGATCGCCGCCGCCCTGGCCGACGGCGCGAAGCGGCTGGTCATCGGGCTCGGCGGCACCAGCACCACCGACGGCGGCGCCGGTCTGCTGGCCGCCCTCGGCGCCGAACCGGCCGAGGTCCTGCGGGCCGGCGGCGGGGCCCTCAAGAGCCTGCACGGCCTGGACCTGACCGAGCCCCGCCGCCGCCTGGCGGACATCGAGACCGTGATCGCCAGCGACGTCGACAACCCGCTGCTCGGCCTGCGCGGCGCGGCGGCCGTCTTCGGCCCGCAGAAGGGCGCCACCGACGACGACGTCCAGCGCCTCGACGCCGCCCTCACCCACTTCGCCGAACTCGCCGGCGCCATCGGCCAGGAACCCGGCGCGATCCGCCGCACCCTGGACGCCCCCGGCGCCGGCGCGGGCGGCGGCCTCGGCTACGGCCTGATGCTCCTGGGCGGCCGCCGCGTCCCCGGCATCGGCACCGTCATCGCCGAGACCGGCCTGGCCGACCTGATCGCCGGCGCGGACCTGGTCATCACCGGGGAGGGCCGCTTCGACCACAGCTCGCTGGGCGGCAAGGTCCCGACCGGCGTCGCCGAGGCGGCACTGGCGTCGGGGCGGCCGTGCATCGTGCTGGCCGGGCTGGTCGAGGTGGGCAAGCGCGAACTGGCCGCCGCCGGGTTCGCGGCCGCTTACGAGGTCGCCGAGCAGGCCGGGTCCGCGCAGGAGGCGATGGCCCGCGCCGAGTTCCATCTCGCGGCGCTGGCTGAGCGGGTCGCTCGGAGTTGGTCGCGGGGGTAGGGGCGGGGAGTGCTCGAAGTAGGGAGTGCTCGGGGCTGAGAGGGCTCGGGGCTGAGAGCGCTCGGGGCTGAGAGCGCTCGGGGCTGAGAGCGCTCGGGGCGGGGCCGAGATTTCCCGAGGCAAGGCAGGGAGTGCTCGGGGCTGAGAGTGCTCGGGGCTGAGAGCGCTCGGGGCTGAGAGCGCTCGGGGCGGGGCCGAGATTTCCCGAGGCAAGGCAGGGAGTTCCCGAGGCAAGGCCGAGAGTTTCCGAGGCAAGGCCGAGAGTCTCCGAGGCAAAGCCGAGAGTCTCCGAGGCAAGGCCGAGAGTCTCCGAGGCCGAGAGTTCCCGAGGCGAGTTGCGGCTGGCTTGTGGGTTCTAAAGCTTTTTACGGCCTTCGGTCATGGTTGTGCCGGTTCGGGGTTCGTGGTGGTGAGTGTGTTCGTCGGCTGCCAGTTCCCGCGTTCACAACCCCGCCATACCTCAGGCCTCTTCGTCTCCCGTAAGTCGGAGCAAGATCAAGGTCAAGAGCCCTGGTGAAGAGCCGGCGCCTCCGGCGGGGGCTCTCGGCTCCCTCGGGGAACTGGCGCGGTTCCATAGGGTGGTCCGGTCAGGGCCCTGCGCTGGCGGTTTGTGAGGTGGTGCGGTCCGTTCCCCTCGGTCGCGTCGTCAGCCCGGGGGGTACAGCACCGGTGTCCGGGGGTAAAGTCCGCGCGCGGCGGTTGTGCAGGTAGGCGGCGGTTTTGTGCAGCGCGAACTTGACCCCCGGCCACCGGCACTGTAGGCGAAGCCCTGCCGACGCGACCGAGGGGAACGAACCGAAAACCGGCCGGAGAAATGCAAAACAGGAGGTGCGGGGCGGCCGCGTCGGCGAGTTCGGCCGCCGGTCCAGACGCTGGCCGACAGGGAACCGCCGGCTCACGCCCCGCGTCCAAGGACCATGAGGCTCATGGTCCCGGTAGCCCTCGGTGCGGCGGGCATGGCGGCGGTAGGCGGGATGGCGGTCGGGGTGCGGTATGCCCCGGACTATCCGGGTGGGCACTGGGCGACGGTCGCGACCCGCATGCCGACCGGGTCGCCGGTCTACGTCAAGCCCGAGTGCACGCTCACGTTGGGGAACGCCTTCGAGAGCGCCACGGGCTCGGCGCCCGTCCCGATGGGTGCGGGCGGACCGATCCCGCCCGGTTTCACTCCGGTCCGCGCCGTGCGCTGTGGGGTGTACGGCGACAGCAGTTCCCAGACCGCGACCCAGTCCGAGGTCCGGGACCCGGGTGTGCTGAAGGCCATGGTGGACGCCTATCGGACCACACATGTCCGCGAGCACGTCAACGGCCTGCAGATCTGCCCGGCGATCGCCGAACTCGATCCGATCGTCGCCCTGGTGGACGCGCACGGGGTGGCGATCGTGCCCGGGGCACCGCGTGCCGTCTGCGACTTCATCGTCCCGGCTGTCATCAGTGCCACCCGGGATGCGGTGTGGACCGTCACCGAGTCGGTGACGGTCCACGGGTAGATGTGCGTGGTCTTACTTGACCGTGATCCAGCCGGCGTAGAAGGCGCCGAGTCCCAGGCCGCAGAAGAGGCCGCAGATGATCCAGAAGCGGACCACCACTGTTACCTCGGCCCAGCCGACGAGTTCGAAGTGGTGGTGCAGGGGGGCCATCTTGAACACTCGTTTGCCGCCGCTGATCTTGAAGTAGCCGACCTGGATCACCACCGAGAGGGTGATGATCACGAACAGGCCGCCAAGCAGGGCCAGCAGGAGCTCGGTCTGGGAGCAGATCGCCAGGCCGGCCAGGCCGCCGCCGAGGGCCAGCGAACCGGTGTCGCCCATGTAGATCTTGGCCGGGGACGTGTTCCACCACAGGAAGCCGAAACAGGCCCCCATCACCGCCGCCGCGACGATCGCCAGGTCAAGTGGATCTCGGACCGGATAGCAGCCCTGGACGTCTGTACCCAGCGTCGCGCACGACTCGCCGTGCTGCCAGACGCCGATCAGGACGTAGGAGGCGAACACCATCACACAGGAGCCGGTGGCCAGGCCGTCCAGGCCGTCGGTCAGGTTCACGCCGTTGGAGGTGCCGGCGATGAGCAGACCCGCCCAGATCACGAAGAGCACCGCGCCGAGGTCCACCGCCGAGATGTTCCGGACGAAGGACAGGTGCGTGTCGCCCGGCTTGAAGCCCAGGGCGTTCGGGAAGTGCAGGGCCAGGATCGCGAAGGCGATCGCCACGATCCACTGCCCGATCATCTTCGCCTTGGCCCGCAAGCCCAGGTTGCGCTGCCGGAACACCTTCAGGAAGTCGTCGGTGAAGCCCACGACGCCCATCCCGACCATCAGGAACAGCACCAGCAGCCCGGAGGCGGTGGGCATGCGCATGGTGGCCAGTTTGGTGAAGCCGTAGCCGAGCACGGTGGCCAGCACGATCACCACCCCGCCCATGGTCGGCGTGCCGCGCTTGGCCTGGTGCGTGGTCGGGCCGTCCTCGCGGATCGGCTGGCCGAAGCCGTAGCGCGCCAGGGTCTTGATCGCCATCGGGGTGCCGATCAGCGAGAAGAACAGCGCGATTCCCGCCGCGTACAGCACCCCGCGCATCTGCAGGCCGCCTTCCGAACCGGCGTGCGGCACCACCGCGCCCACCCCGGCGTGGACCGCCGCGAACGTGCTCACCGGACGTCACCTCCCGCACCGCGCGCCTGCGGCGCGCCGCCGTCCCCGGCGCCAAGATCGAAGTCCCCGTGTCCGTTCCCCGACGCCGCGCGTTCCAGCAGCGCGGCGGCCAAGCTCTCCAAACCGACGTAGCGCGAGGCCTTGACCAGCACCACATCCCCAGGACGGGCCCCGGACCGGACGAACGCCAGCGCGGCGTCCACGTCCGGCACGGCCACCGACTCCCCGTCGTAGGACCCTTCCATCGACGCCCCGCTGTGGATCGCGGCGGCGCCGGCCCCGACCGCGACGGTCTGGCTGATGTTCAGCCGCACCGCCAGCCGGCCGATGGCGTCGTGCTCGACCGCCGCGGCCGCGCCGAGTTCGCCCATCGGGCCCAGGACCGCCCAGGAACGGGCGCCGGGGCGCGAGCGGGTCATGGTCGCCAGCGTCTTCAGCGCCGCGCGCATCGACTCGGGGTTGGCGTTGTAGGCGTCGTTGACGATGGTCACGCCGTCGGCCGACTCGCCGATCGCCATCCGCCACTTGCTGTCCGGCTCGGCGGCGGAGAGCACCTTGGCCACCGTCTCACCGCTCAGGCCCAGCTCCAGGCCGGTCGCGGCGGCGGCCAGGGCGTTGGCCACCTGGTGTTCGCCGACCAGCCGGAGCGTGACCGGATGCCGCTGCGGTCCGTCGCCGTCGCGGTACGTCAGGGTGAAGCAGGCCCGGCCGTCCGGGCCGATCCGCACCTTCTCGGCCCGCACCGCGGCGTCCGGCGCCTCGCCGAACAGGACCACGCGGCCCTTGGTCCGCGCGGCCATCGCCCGCACCCGCGGGTCGTCGGCGTTGAGGATCGCCACGCCGTCCCGGTCCGGGTTGCAGTTGCCGGCCTCCGGGACCGCCGCGACCAGTTCGCCCTTGGCCTCGGCGATGGCCTCGACGCTGCCGAACGCGCCGAGGTGCGCGCTGCCGACGTTCAGCACCACGCCGATCCGCGGCGGCGCGATCGTCGTCAGGTGGGTGATGTGCCCGATCCCGCGCGCGCCCATCTCGGCGACCAGGTACCGGGTATCCTCGTCGGTCCGCAGCGCCGTGATCGGGAATCCGAGCTCGTTGTTGAAGCTGCCCTTGGGCGCCACCGTCGGGCCCAGTTCCCGGACCAGCCGGCCGATCAGGTCCTTGGTGGTGGTCTTGCCGGCCGAGCCGGTCAGGCCGATGACCGTGGTCCGGGGCAGCAGCGCCAGATGGGCCCGGGCCAGCGCGGACAGCGCGCGCAGCAGGTCGCCGTCGGCGACCGTGACGGTCGGGACGGTGCCGCGGCCGGCCCACGGCGCGCGGTAGGCGTCGTCCGGGGCGGCGAGCACCGCGACCGCACCCCTGGCGAGGGCGTCGCGGACGAACTCGGGCCCGTCGGCGCAGGCGCCGGGGAAGGCCGCGAACAGCGCTCCGGGCGCGGCGTCCCGCGAGTCGAACACCACCGGGCCGGTGACCTCGAGCCCTGCGAGCTCGTCCTGTGGGACGCCGGGCGGGCCGCTCAGGGTCCCGCCCACGGTGTGCGCGATCCAGCCGAGATTATGGGGGCTCACTGCTCGCCGCGGTCCTTTCCAGCCGCTTCCAAAGCGGCGCGCAGCACCACCCGGTCGTCGAACGGCTTCTTCACTCCTGCGATCTCCTGCCCCTGCTCATGTCCCTTGCCGGCGACGATCAGCACGTCGCCGGGGCCGCTGGCTGCGACCGCGTAGGCGATCGCCTCGGCCCGGTCGGCGACCACGCGGTAATTCTGGACGGCGCCGGCCAGTTCGGCGTCGGCACCGTCGGTGACGGCCGCGAGAATGTCCGCTGAACTCTCCGTACGCGGGTTGTCGTCGGTGAACACGGCCTCGTCGGCGAGCCGCACCGCGGCGGCGCCCATCATCGGCCGTTTGGTCTTGTCGCGGTCCCCGCCGCAGCCCACCACCACGCGCAGCCGGCCGTGGCCGCGGTCGGCCAGCGGCCGCAGCGCGGTCAGCGCGGTCTGGACGGCGTCCGGGGTGTGGGCGTAGTCGACGACCGCCAGGAACTGCTGGCCGGGCACCTGCACCCGCTCCATGCGGCCCGGGACGCCGTGCACGTCGGCGACACCGGCGATGGCGGTCTCCAGCTCGATCCCGGTCACCGCCAGCAGCACGATCGCGGCCAGCGCGTTGGCGACGTTGAAGTCGCCGGGCAGCCCGGCGCTGGCCGGGTGCCGCGCGCCGTCCGGGCCGACGACGGTGAACGTCGAGGCGTCGGTGCCCAGCACGATGTCCTCGGCGCTCCAGTCGGCGGCTACTGCCTTGATGGAGAAAGTGTGCACCGGCACGCCGTTGGCCCGACAGCGTTCGGCGATGGTCCGGCCGTGCTCGTCGTCCACGTCGACGACGGCCTGCTCGGTGTACCCGGGGGTGAACAGCTTCGCCTTGGCCTCGAAGTAGTCCTCGAAGTCGGCGTGGAAGTCCAGATGGTCCTGCGTCAGGTTGAGGAACGCCGCGGCCTTGAAGCGGATCCCGGCCGGCCGGCCGTAGGCCAGGGCGTGGCTGGAGACCTCCATCGAGACCGCCTCGACGCCCTCCTCCACGGCGGTCGCCAGGATCGCCTGCAGGTCCGGGGCCTCCGGGGTGGTGCGCACCGAGGGCACGACCCGGTCGCCGATCAGGATCTGCACGGTCCCGATCACGCCGGTCCGCAGGCCCGCCCGGCGCAGCCCGCCGTCGATCAGGTAGCTGGTGGTGGTCTTGCCGTTGGTGCCGGTGACGCCGTACATCGCCAGTTGGGTGGCGGGCTCGCCGTACACATACGCCGAGAGCTTCCCGGCCACTGCCCGCACGTCCTGGACCACCAGGATCGGCGCCGCCAGACCGTCCAGCATCGCCGCGCCGGCGGCGTCGGTCACGACCGCGACCGCCCCGGAGGCCACGGCGCCGGGGGCGAACTCGGCCCCGTGCCGGGCCGTGCCGGGCCAGGCGACGTGCAGGTCGCCGGGCCGGATCGACTGCGCGTCGTGCGAGATCCCGGTGACCGTCGTGTCCAGGGCCTCGGCGGTCGCGGTCGTGGAATCCGCGACGGCGGCGCCGGCGATCTGCGCGCAGGCGCGGACGCTGTGCTGCGGGAGGTGCTTCGGGCGCGGCGTGGAAGTCATGGGTTCCCGATACGTCGTCGAATCGGCGGGGACGGTCAAGTGGGGCACGTGCGGAAGGGTACCGGTTCGCGGAGCGCGCTCGTGCGTTCAGCTCCTCCGCAGATATTCGCGTCCGCCCCGCCCGCCCGCCAAACGGGCTGGTGAGACGGGACGGACGCGGAACCGTTACACCTGTTTCTCAACTACCTTATGTAAGGCTTTGTCTTCGCTCAGTTACCGGAACTGGAGCCGTAGGCCGTCGGCAGGTTGGCCGGCGGCGTACCGGTCGGCGCCACCCCGCGGCTCTGCAACGCGAACGACAGGACCTGCTGGAACACCGGCGCGGCGATCTCGGCGCCGAAGTGCGCGCCGACCGGGGCCTGCAACGACACCGCGACCACGATCGACGGTTTGTCGGTCGGCGCGAACCCGATGAACGAGGCGGTGTAGCCGTTGTAGGTGCCCTTCTTCTCGTCGTACCGGTTCGCGGTGCCGGTCTTGCCCGCCACCCGGTAGCCGGGGATCTGGGCCGTGGTGCCGGTGCCGCGCTGCGAGGTGGTGACCGCCTCCAGCATGTCGGCGACCTTCGTCGCGGTGTCGGCGCTGACCACCGGGGTCTGCTGCGGCGCCGGGGCCGGGGTGTACTTGCCGGAGGGGTCGGTCCAGCCCTGGATCAGGCTCGGGGCGATGCGCACGCCGCCGTTGGCGATGGTCTGGTAGACCGAGGCGTCCTGGACGGCGGTGGCGGCCAGGCCCTGGCCGTAGAGCACGGTGTAGCGCTCGGTGTCGCTCCACTTGTCCGGCGGGTCCAGGATGCCGGCGCTCTCGCCGGGGAAGCCGATGCCGGTGGTCTGGCCGAAGCCGAACAGCCGCTGGTACTTGCCCAGGGTCTGGTCGCGGTCCACACCGTGCGGCTGGAACAGGTTGGCGACCTCGATGGTGCCGACGTTGGAGGACGCGGCCAGGACCCCGGTCATGGTCAGGTCCCAGGGGCCGTGGTCGACGTCGTCCTTGAAGACGTAGCGCCCGACGGGCATCGGCGAGGTGAAGGGCGGCAGCTGGGTGTCCGGCTCGGCCACGCCGGTCTGGATGGCCGCGGACATGGTGATGACCTTGGCCACCGACCCGGGTTCGAAGGGGTCGGTGAAGGCCCGGTTGCCCAGGTTCGGGGTGTCGGCGGTGGTGATGTGCGCCGGGTTGAAGGTCGGGTAGTTCGACAGGGCCAGGATCTGGCCGGTCTTCACGTCCTGGACCACCACGGTCCCGGACGACGAGCCGGTCGACTGCACCTCCTTGGCCAGCGCCTGGTCGGAGGCGTACTGGATGTCCGGATCGATGGTGGTCTTCACCGAGTCCCCGTCCACCGCCGGCTTCATGTTCACGCCGGTGGTCGGGATCTCCACCCCGGACGCCGCCTGGTAGGACTCCTGGCCGTCCTTGCCGGCCAGCCGGTCGTTCACCATCTGCTCGATCCCGGCCTTGCCGACCCCGTCGGAGTCGGTGAAGCCGACGAGGTTCGCCGCCAGCGTGCCGCCGGGGTAGGTCCGCCGGTCGTCGCGGGTGTTGGTGTAGACCCCGACGACGGTCTTCGGGTCGCTGGTGTTGGCCACCGCCAGCTGCCGGATCTTGGCGCAGGTGGCCGGCGAGGCCTTGTGCGCCAGCACGACGTAGCGGGTGTTCGGCTTGGTCAGCGCGGCCTGCAGGTCCGCGACGCTCGGCGCACCGCCCAGCGCGTACTCCGGCGCCGCCGAGAGCAGCCCGGCCAGTTTGGCCGCGAGGTCGCCGACGTCCTCGTGGTAGCGGGCGACCACGGTCGGGTCGGCGGTGACGTCGTAGGCCTCGACGGACACCGCCAGCGGCGTGCCGTCGGCGGCCAGTATCGCGCCCCGGCTGGCGTGCAGGGTCGCCTCCCGAGTGGTCTCGGCGGCCTTGGCGTAGCCGCCGGCGTCGACCGCCTGGAGCTGGAAGAGCCGGCCGGCGAACAGGGAGAAGGTGAAGAGCAGGCCGAACATGGTGATGCGCAGCCGGCGGCGCGGGGAGCCCATGCGCAGGGTCGGGGTGCGCGGGCCCGGGGGG
>NZ_JAAFYZ010000082.1 GCF_018274385.1 Catenulispora pinistramenti
CCCCCACTCGCCTCGCCCCCACATCAGCCATTCGGCGCCGTCTGCCCGCCCGCTCCCCAGGGCAAAACACCGCAGTGGGCGACATGAAGCGCGGTCGAGCGCGATGGATTCCAGTAGTGGCGGTCAGTGCCGCCGTGGGTGCGGCGGTGACCGGGGCGGTGGCGGCGCGGCATGTGGCGTCGTCCGGGCAGTCGATCGCGGCGGGTGCCGCGATGCCGCCTCGCCTTGCGCAGCCTGTTGCCTCGCGGGTGGTGCCGCAGCGTACGTATCCGCTTCAGGCTCCGCTTGTCGCGCCTGGCGATCGTGCGTTTCCTGATGAGGGGCAGTGGCGCGTCCTTACTGCCGACTCGCGTGGGGAGCCCGTTGTGCAGGGGACGCTCCTGCATGCCGCTGGTAGCTCCTCGCCTGTGGCGATCGCTTGGATCAAGCAGTCGGCGGCTCGCTTCGAGTTGCATCCCGGGTATTCGCAGCCCGGTGGGAGTTGGTCGCAGCCGGATATGCTGCCGCGCGATCGGCGTGATGGGCTTGTCGCCACGTGGAATGGTGGCTTCCTCATGGGCGATTCCGAGGGTGGCTTCTACCTCGACGGTAAGCAGTACGGTCCCCTCGTGCCCGGGGTCGCGGCCGAGGTCTTTCGGAAGGATGGTTCCTTCACGGTCGGGGTGTGGGGCCGGGATGTGAAGCTGGACTCCGATGTCGTCGGTGTGCGTCAGCAGCGGCAGTTGATGATCGACGGCGGTCGGATCGCTCCGGACATCGACTCGCTGTTCACCTGGGGTGTCACCGACGGCGGCGCTACTTATGTCCGTCGCTCCGGGGTCGGGGTCACGGCTGCCGGCGATGTTGTCTTCGCGTTGGGGCCGACGATGTCGCCGCGCTCGTTGGCCACCGCGTTGCAGCGGGCCGGGGCGGTGCGGGCCATGGAGCTGGACATCAACATCAGCTGGCCGTCGTTCATGGCGTACGACTCCTCCGCGAACGCCGGCGATCCGCGCCCCTTCAAGTGGGGCGACTACCCCCGGCCCGCCGAGCGCTACTTCAGTCCCTCGGCGCGGGACTTCGTCGCTGTCTACGCACGCACCGCCGGTGCGCAGGGTGGGTGCGTGGACGTCAGCGGGATGTCGCGGGCGCGTCCGGCGGACGCCGGGCTCGCCGATCCGCTGGCCTGCTGAAACGCGGGCGGCCCGCGCAACCGACCTGCGCAACCGGTTCGCGCAACCGGGCCACGCATCCGACCTGCTGAAACGCACAGCAAGCAACCCCCGAAACCCGGCCGGGAACCTGACCCGAAAACCGGCCGAAGCCTGGCCAGAAACCCGACCCGAAACCCAACCCGAAACCCGACCGCGAACCCACCCCACCCCCAAACTAAGAACCCTGACACCCGCCGTGACCCCCGTCACACCCCCGCCTTCCGAGTGAAGGCGTCATAACCATTAACCCGCGGCAACTAAGCTCTAGGTCATGGCGGAGTACATTTACACCCTGCGCAAGGCGCGTAAGGCCCACGGCGACAAGGTCATCCTCGACGACGTGACCCTGTCGTTCCTGCCGGGGGCGAAGATCGGCGTCGTCGGTCCGAACGGTGCGGGTAAGTCCACCGTGCTGAAGATCATGGCCGGGCTGGAGACGGCGTCGAACGGTGACGCCAACCTCGCGCCGGGCGCCTCCGTCGGGATCCTGCTGCAGGAGCCCCCACTCGACGAGTCCAAGAATGTGTTGGAGAACGTCCAGGAGGCCGTCAAGGAGACCCTGGACCTGCTCAAGCGGTTCAATGAGATCGCTGAGCAGATGGCCACCGACTACTCCGACGAGCTGCTCGCCGAGATGGGCAAGCTCCAGGACGAGCTGGACCACCGCAACGCCTGGGAGCTGGACTCGCAGATCGAGCAGGCGATGGACGCCCTGCGCTGCCCGCCCGGCGATGCCGACGTCAAGGTGCTCTCCGGCGGTGAGAAGCGCCGGGTCGCGCTGTGCAAGCTGCTGCTGGAGGCCCCCGACCTGCTGCTGCTCGACGAGCCCACCAACCACCTGGACGCCGAGTCGGTGAACTGGCTGGAGCAGCACCTGGAGAAGTACGCCGGCACGGTGGTCGCCGTCACCCACGACCGGTACTTCCTGGACAACGTCGCCCAGTGGATCCTGGAGCTGGACCGCGGCCGGGCCTACCCCTACGAGGGCAACTACTCGACGTACCTGGAGACCAAGGCCTCGCGTATGCGGGTCGAGGGCCAGAAGGACGTCAAGCGGCAGAAGCGGCTGAAGGAAGAGCTGGAGTGGGTCCGCTCCAACGCCAAGGCCCGCCAGGTCAAGAGCAAGGCGCGACTGGCGCGGTACGAGGAGATGGCGGCCGAGGCGGACAAGATCCGCAAGCTCGACTTCGAGGAGATCCAGATCCCGCCGGGCCCGCGTCTGGGCAGTGTCGTGATCGAGGTCTCCGACCTGGTCAAGGGCTTCGACGACCGGGTGCTGATCGACGATCTGTCCTTCACGCTGCCGCGCAACGGCATCGTCGGCGTCGTCGGTCCGAACGGCGCGGGCAAGACCACGCTGTTCAAGACCATGGTGGGCCTGGAGCAGGCGGACGGCGGGTCGGTGAAGATCGGCGAGACCGTCTCGATCTCCTACGTCGACCAGGGCCGTTCCGGAATCGACCCGAAGAAGTCGCTGTGGGAGGTCGTCTCCGACGGCCTGGACTACATCAAGGTCGGCCAGGTCGAGATGCCCTCACGGGCCTACGTCTCGGCGTTCGGCTTCAAGGGCCCGGACCAGCAGAAGCCGGCCGGCGTGCTCTCCGGCGGTGAGCGCAACCGGCTGAACCTGGCGCTGACCCTGAAGCAGGGCGGCAACCTGCTGCTGCTCGACGAGCCCACCAACGACCTGGACGTGGAGACCCTGACCTCGCTGGAGAACGCGCTGCTGGACTTCCCCGGCTGCGCCGTGGTCATCTCCCACGACCGCTGGTTCCTGGACCGGGTCGCCACGCACATCCTGGCGTGGGAGGGCGACTCGAAGTGGTTCTGGTACGAGGGCAACTTCGAGGGCTATGAGAAGAACAAGGCCGAGCGCTTGGGCCCGGAGTCGCTGCGTCCGCACCGCGCCACCTACCGGAAGCTGACGCGCGACTGATGACCGGCACCGCCGAGACGAGCAGGACGACGGGCACGACGGGCACGCCGACGAGCGCGCCGACCGCCTCCGCGTCCCGCAAGGCGCCATCGCCGCCCCCCGCGCCGCAAGGGCCGGGGCGGCGGCACGTCTACCTGTGCCCGCTGCGGTGGTCCGACATGGACGCCTACCAGCACGTCAACAACGTGGTCTACCTCCGTTACCTGGAGGAGGCGCGGGTGGACTGGATGTTCCGCCGCGCCTCCGAGGCCGGGGTGGAGGGGTTCGCCACGTTCGGCACCGTGGTGGCCAAGCACGAGATCGAATACAAGCGCCCGCTGGTCTACCGGCCCGAGCCGGTGCGGGTCGAGGTGTGGGTGACGGCCATCGCCACGGCGAAGTTCACCGTCGCCTACGAGGTGCGCGACGACGAGCAGGTCTACGCGATCGCCTCGTCGGTGCTGGTGCCGTTCGACATCGCGGGTGGCTATCCGCGGCGGCTGTCGCCGATGGAGAAGGACTACCTCGGCGAGTACTACACCCCGGCGGCGGCATGAACGCGCGGGTGTCGGAGCTGCTGCTGGCCGGTCCGGCCGAGGCCGCCGACCTGGGCGGATACCTGAGCCGGCTGCTGCGGTTCGACAAGGCCGCGGCGGTGCGGGTGGTGGCTTCGGGGTCCGCGGTCGGGGTCTACGGGCAGCCGCCGTTCGATGTGCTGACGCTGCGCACGGTCGCGTTGGGCCCCGGCGAGGCCGTGACCGGCGCCGACATCGACAGCACCGGTATCGGCATCGACATCACCAGTATCGACATCGACAGCACCGGCATCACCGACACCGACTCCATCGACATCACCGTCTCGGCCGGCGACCTGCTCCACGCGATCGCCGACGACGGCTCGCTGGCCCTGCCCCGCCCGCTGGCCGGGGCGACCGCCTGGACCGGGTTCCTGCCGCCGCGCGTCGGCTGGCAGGCGACCGGTGAGCTGCCGGTCGCTGAGGTGGAGACCGCGGCGCTGGCCGGGATCGCCGAGTTCAAGGAGCGGGCCGAGGCGATTCCCGACCGGGAGCGGACCCGGGCGTCCGTGGACGGCCTGGCCGCGGAGATCTGGGACCGGCCGCTGTCCTTCGGGCTGTCGGTGCGGGCCGCGCACGCCGCCCGGGCGATGGCGTTCCTCGGACAGGCACAGTCCGCGTCGGTCGTGGTGCGGTCGGCGGGGCGGTGGCTGCGGCTGGACGCGCCGTTCGGGACCGTCGTGGTGCGGACCGGGACCGGACTGCTGGCCGGCTGACCAGACTCAGCACAACCACACTGACCAGCCGACCAGACTCAGTCCAGCCACACCGACCGGGTCCTGCCACACCGACCGGGTCCTGCCACACCGACCAGACGTAGCCCAGCCGCACCGCCAGCCAGCTGACCAGGCCCAACTCCGTCGCCCCGGCCAGCCTCATCCCTCCCGCGGGCTCATCCCTCCCGCGTGAACCGCAGCTTGACCCGTATCTCGCCCTTCCCGGCCATCATGCCGAGCTGGTTCCACGTCATCCCGAAGTCCGCGCGCACATAGGGGATCGTCGCGGTCAGCGTGACGTTGTCGCCGTGCCGGTCGGCGTGTGCCAGGAACGTCATCGGCCGGACGGTCTGGCGCACCTTCAGCGTGCCCCGGACCTCGACCTCGGCGCTGTCGGTGGTCACCGGGCCGATCCGGTCGACGACGAACTGGAACGTCGGGTGGTGCTCGACGTCGAAGAAGTCGGCCGAGCGCAGGTGGTCGTCGCGCTTGCCCAGCCGGGTGTTCAGTGACCCGGCGTCGACGGTCACGGTGCCCTCGCCGGTCCCGTCCTCGGCCAGCACGCCCTCGGCGTGGACGGTCTGGAACACGCCGCGGACCGTGACCAGCCCCCAGAAGGTCTTGTTGCGGACGGCCACCTCGTGGCCGGCGGGATCGAGGATCCACTTCTCGCTCATGACGGGCTCCCACACAGGTAGCGGACGTGCGCAGATAGGTAGCGCGCAATCTTCTCGCCAGCAATTAGCTAACTAGCGAGATAGTAGCTCGGTGGCCTATCCTGGTCAACGTGAGTGGGACGGAAGGGCACAGCGTGGGAGAAGGGGCCTGCCCCTCGACGGCGGACCTGGCATTGCTGCGGCAGTGGAACCAGCTCCAGGGGGCGTTCCGGCGGCTGAACGGCCGGCTGCTCGACGACGTCGAGGCCAGCACCGGTGTGTCACCCTCGGCCTTCCAAGCGCTGTGGTACCTGGTCAGCAGCCCCGAGTACACGGCGAAGATGAGCCAGCTGTCCGGGATCCTCGGCTTCTCCACGGCCGGCACCACCAAGGTCGCCGACCGGCTCGCCGAGGCCGGGCTGATCGAGCGCGCCCCCTCGGCCGCCGACCGCCGGGTGATCCTGGTGACGCTGACCGACCACGGGCTCGAGGTCGCCAGCGAGGCGATCCGCACCTTCCTCGGGGCGCTGCGCGAGCGCGCGGTGGAGCCGCTGGGGACGGAGGGCTTCGCGGAGTTGGTGAAGTCGGTGGCGGGGCTGGATCCCGGCGGCGCGGGGAGTGCCGACGGGTGCTGACGGGTGTTGGCGGGTTGTCGGATGCTGACGCGTGCTCACAGGCGCTCACAGGCGCAGACAGGCGCTGATGCGAGCAGCGCGCTAGGCGACTACCCCTGCTCACAGCCGCGGTCAGACCGTGACGCCCTTGCCGCGAAGCCAGCCGAGCGGGTCGATGAGCGCGCCGTCGCCGGTCGTGACCTCGAAGTGCAGGTGCGGGCCGGTCGAGTTTCCGGTGGAACCGAGGTAGCCGACGGTCTGCCCGGCCGCGATGGAGCCCCCTGAAACGGCTACGCGCGACATGTGGTTGTAGGCGGTGGACGTACCGTCGGCGTGCTTCACGACGGTCCGCAGGCCATAAGGTCCGGCCCAGCCGGCGGAGACGACCGTGCCGTCGGCGACTGCCCGGATCGGGGTGCCGTGCGGTGCGGCGAGGTCGAGACCGGTGTGTTTGCCACTGCTCCAGTTGGCGCCGCTGCTGCCGAAGGTGGCGGTCACACGCGCGCCGGGCAGGGGCGATACGTGGGTCGGCTTCGGGGCGGGCGGGGGAGTGGGTGCGGCTTCCGGCGCTGCGGCAGGCGCAACGGGCGCAACAGGCGCGGCAGCCGCAGGGTGCATCCGCGCGGCGAGAAGATCGGGCGCGGCGGCAGTGGCGGCGTCGCCAGTGTTGGCGGCGACAGCCTGGTGTGCCTCGGCGATGGGAGCGCCAGGCCGTGCGGCGGCTGCGGGAGTGGCCACGGCGGCCAATGCCAGCAGCACGCCGGCGCCGGACGCGATAGCCAGCGGGCGTCGACGGTCGGGGTGGACGAGCTTGCGGTGACGTGCGGAACGCATCACCTCAAACTAGACAAACGATGCCATGCGAAGAGTTGCTACTTGGTGGCTAAAAGTAGCCACTCATCATAAGAACCTACCGCCAGCAGCAGCTCACGCCGCGAATCCTCCCACGCCGCAGCGAACCCGCGCCGACCACCGCATGTGAGGCAACTCGCGCCGCCCTACCCCGCAGCCTGAGCCTTCCGCTGCCGCTTCGCCAACGGCATCAAAGCCATGTCCTCGGCGCTGACCTTCAGCCTCTTGTACCCGTACCCGCGCTCGCCGAGCCACAGCTCCGCCTTGGCCTGCGCACGCTCCCCGGCAGCGACGATGTCCTCCTCGCGCTCACCGTGCTCCAGGTAGCGGAAGGTGAAGAAAGGCCGCATCGACAGGTCATAGGTCAGCCGGCCTTCCGGGGTGAACGCCGCGTTCAGCACGTCGTGCTCCGCCGCCTCGGCGAGCAGGGCCGCGCGCTGCTCGTCCGTCAGGGCGTCGAAGGAGCCGCGGATCATGACCCGGAAGGTGCGTTCGTCCATGGCGCCGACCTTAAACCGCTGCGGAGCGGCGCCACGAGCGGTTTTCTGTTCGGACCGTTCCGACTACTCGGATCATCCGGACGATTCAGCGTTGATCTACTCGGAGTTGACCATGCTGTGCGCGGCGCGGAGCAAGTAGTCCCACAGCTCCGCGGCGTACAGCGGCGGCAGTTCCAACTCGTCCACGGCTACCCGCATGTGGGTCAGCCACGCGTCGCGCGCCGCCGGGTCCACCTTGAACGGGAAGTGGCGCATGCGCAGGCGCGGATGCCCGCGCTGTTGCGAGTAGGTCGTCGGGCCACCCCAGTACTGCTCCAGGAACATCCGCAGGCGTTCCTCAGCGGGGCCCAGGTCCTCCTCCGGATACATCGGCCGGAGTAGGGGATCGGTCGCTACGCCCTCATAAAAGCGCGCGACCAGCTTGCGGAAGGTCGGCGCGCCGCCGACCGCCTCGTAGAACGTGACGGGTTCCTCGCGATCACTCACGCGGCCATTCTCCCATCGTTCAGAGGGCGGGTTCTATGCTTCATCCATGCCGGGGGAATCAAAAGCGCTGGATACGGGGTTCACGGAGCCCGCAAACGCGCCCGAGAACGCGCCCGTGCCCACCGGTCTCCGCCTGCCCAGGCTGCCTATGCCCCGGGTTTCCGCGGAAGTCGAGGGAGACGGACCGCCGGTCATAATCGCACGTTTCGCCCCCTGGCTCATCGCCGCGGGCGCCTTCGTCCTCTACGCCCTCATCGCCATACTCCGCTACGAACGCCGCGAGTCCATGTCCTGGGACCTCGGCATATTCACGGAGGCAGTCCGCGACTACGCGCACTTCCAGGCACCCATGGTGGCCATCAGAGGCGAGCGCATGGATCTCCTCGGCGACCACTGGCACCCGATCCTGATGCTCCTGGGCCCGTTCTTCAGAGTCTTCCCCACCCCGGTCACCCTCCTGGTAGCGCAGTCCCTACTCCTGGCCCTCGCGGCCGTCCCGCTCACCAGGACCGCCATCGACTTCCTGGGCCGCTATCAGGGGTACGCAATCGGGACCGCCTACGGACTGTCCTGGGGAGTCGTCCAGGCGGCGAACTTCGACTTCCATGAGGTCGCCTTCGCCGTCCCCGCTATAGCGTTCAGCCTCTGCGCGTACATACGCAGGGACTACCGCCGGACCATCCTGTGGGCGCTCCCACTCCTCTTCGTCAAAGAAGACCTCGCGCTCCTGGTCCCGATCATCATCGCGATAGTCCTGGTCCGTGCCCGCTTCTCGGGCCGCATCGTGACCCAAGGAGCGGTCCTCGTCTCCGGCGTCGCGCTGGGTGTGCTCACGACCTCCCTGCTCGTGAAGGTCGTCATACCGCACTTCAATCCGAACGGTGTCTACGAGTACTGGAACGAAGGCGGCTGCCTCAATCCCCAACTTCACACCGGCCTCGGAAAGCTCGTCACCTGTGTCCCGCGACAGTTCATGAACGGCATCGGGGTCAAAGAGCGCACCGTCTTGATGACGCTGCTCCCGGTCGCCTTCGTCGCCCTGCGCTCCCCGCTGGTCCTGCTCGCGGTCCCGGCGCTGGTGGCCCGCTTCGTCAACGTCATGCCGTCCTACTGGGGCACGGACTTCCACTACAGCGTCGTCCCGATGGTCGTGGTCTTCGCCGCCGCGATCCACGGCCTGATCCTGATCAAGGAGTCCCGCGAACGCGCCGCCGAGGCCGCCGCCGATGACCTCAAGGCCGCCGGTGACGACGACGGCCGCCCGCAGACCTGGCTCCGCACCATCGGCGACGCCCAACTCCGGCACGGCGCCGTCGTCATGCTCGGGATCGCCGTCGCGCTGACCCAGTCCTTCCCCCTGAACGACCTGTGGCAGCACGAGACCTGGTTCCCCAGCGCGCGTGCCAAGGCCATCAAGCGGGCCGAGGCGCTGGTCCCGTCGGGGGTGACCGTGGAGACCACGGTCGCCATGCTGCCGGCGCTCGCGGCCCGCACCGACGCGCTGTGGATCGGCAACTCGAACATCGTCGTCCCGCCCGACTACGAGGCCTTCGACATAGACCGGTCGGGCTGGGCGGGAGAGCCCTCGGCGCTGGACTTCGTCCTGGCCCGGCACCCCGGCTATGACTACCAGCAGGTGTTCGCCGACCCCGCCGACAACGTGTACGTGTTCAAACGGACGGACTGAGCACGCCCGGGGGCTGCGTGAGAGGATCGCGTCGGAAGCTTTCGACTGCAAGGTAGAAGGTAGGGACATCTATGGCGACTACGCGCAAGGCCGACACCCACTGGGAGGGGAGCCTCCTCGACGGCAAGGGCAACGTCACGCTGGCCTCGTCGCACAGTGGCACCTTCGACGTCACCTGGGCGTCGCGCGCCACCGACACCGCGGCGGAGACCAGCCCCGAGGAGCTGATCGCGGCCGCGCACGCCACCTGCTACTCGATGGCGCTCTCGCACGGCCTGGCCGGCGCGGGCACCCCGCCGCAGAACGTCGACACGCACGCCGAGGTCGACTTCCAGCCCGGCGAGGGCATCACCGCCATCCGGCTCGTGGTCCGGGCCTCGGTGCCGGGCCTGAGCGCTGAGGACTTCCAGTCCGCCGCCGAGAACGCCAAGGCCAACTGCCCGGTCTCCAAGGCGCTGGCCGGCGTGCCGTCCATCACCCTGGACGCCGCGCTCGTCTGAGCCCACCGGGACGATGAGCGGTAGGTAAGACAAGCGAATGACTGAGGTCCCTGTCGCAGGACAGGGACCTCAGTCATCTCAGGAGACGAACCCGGCGCATGAGCGCCGAGGCCGTACAACCACCGCAGCTGCGACGCCTACCGCCGGGCCAACTCGTCCAGCCCCAGCAACACCGCCCCGTGGATCGGCCGCTCGGTCGCCACGGTGAGCACCGCGCGCGGAGCCCGCTCGGCGAACCGCCGCTGGATCCCGGCCGTCAGCAACGGCTGCCGCGCCCGTAGCACCCCGCCGCCGAGCACCACCTCGACCTCGGCGTCCATCAGGTCCAGCCGGCCCATCGCGGCGAACGCCCACGCGCACACCTCGTCGGCCAGCCGCTCCACGATCGAAAGCGCCACCTCGTCGCCGAGCCCGGCCACCTCGAACACCAGCGGCGCCAGCTCCCCGAACCGGTCTTCGGCGATCCGGCCGAAGTGGATGGCCTCGACCAGCTCGGCCATCGAGGCGCAGCCGAAGTACTCGGCCACCGCCTTGCGCAGCACGGTCGGCGCGCCGCGGCCGTCCTCGGCCCGCACCGCGTACCAGTGCGCGGTCTCACCCAGGCCCGGGCCGCCGCCCCAGTCGCCGGACAGCGTGCCCAGCGCCGGGAAGCGCGCGTGCCGGCCGTCCGGGGCGATGCCGACGCAGTTGATGCCGGCGCCGCAGACCACCGCGACACCCCAGGGCCGCGAAGTCCCCGACCGCATGAGCGCGAACGAGTCGTTGTCGACGACGGTCCGCTCGGCCCAGCCGCGCCCGGCGAACTCCGCGCTCAGCGCCTCGACCTCGACCGGGAAGTCGGCGCCGGCGACGTAGGCGGCCAGCAGTTCGGCCAGCGGCTCGTCGGCGGCCAGGCCCAGCTCGGCGCGGATCAGCGCCACGCCGGCCGCGGCCACCGAGACGGCCCCGCCCACCCCGTCCAGGTGCGGCGTGAACCCGCCCACCTGGACGCAGGCCAGCACCGTCCCGTCCGCCGTCGCCAGCGCCACCTCGGTCTTACTGTTCCCGCCGTCGATCGCCAGGACGGCCGCCCGACTCACGCCCACGGCAGGAAATCACGGTTCTTGGCGACCAGCGAGTCGGCCAGCTTGTCCGCCAGGTCCGCCTGCCCGACCAGCGGGTGCGCCAGCAGCGCGGTGCGGACCCGGTCCACGCCGCCGTTGATCGCCGCGGCCACGGCCAGCTCCTCGTAGGCGGAAACGTGTCCGATCAGGCCCCGGTACAGCGGCTCGATCGGCGCGCGCAGCGGCGCCGGACGGACCCCGGAGGCGTCGACGATCGCCGGGACCTCGATCACCGCGTCGTCGGCCAGGAACGGGAAGGTGCCGGCGTTGCGGACGTTGACCACCAGCTCCTCGCCGAGGTCGCCGTGCAGCGAGGCCAGCAGTTCGACCGCGGCCTCGGAGTAGAACGCGCCGCCACGCTTGCTCAGCGCCTCCGGCTTGGTGTCCAGCGCCGGATCCGCGTACTGCGCCAGCAGCTCGGCCTCCACCGCCGCGACCGCCTTGGCCCGGTTCTCGCCCTTGGCGACCTGGTCGATCTGCTCCTTGACCACGATGTCGTGGGCGTAGAAGTAGCGCAGGTAGTAGGAGGGGATCGCGTTGAGCCGGCGGATCAGCTCGGCCGGCAGCTCGATGTCGTGCGAGATCTCCTCCAGCGACTCGCCGAGGTACTTCGGCAGGAAGTCCTCGCCGTCCAGATAGAACCCGCGCTCCCAGGTCAGGTGGTTGAGACCGACGTGGTCCAGCTTGATCCGCGAGGGCTCCACCCCCAGGTGCGCGGCCGCCCGGCGCTGGAAGCCGATGGCCACGTTGCACAGCCCGACCGCGCGGTGCCCGGCGTCCAGCAGCGCGCGGGTGACGATCCCGACCGGGTTGGTGAAGTCGATGATCCAGGCCTGCGGGGCTATTCGCCGGACCCGCTCGGCGATGTCCAGCACCACCGGCACGGTCCGCAGGGCCTTGGCGAAGCCGCCGGCCCCGGTGGTCTCCTGGCCGACGCAGCAGAACTCCAGCGGGAAGGTCTCGTCCACGTTCCGGATCGTCTGTCCGCCGACCCGCAGCTGGATCAGCACCGCGTCCGCGCCCTCGACCCCCGGCTCCAGTTCGGTGTGCGTGCTCACGATGCCCGGGTGGCCCTGTTTGGCGAAGATCCGGCGGGCCAGCCCGCCGATCAGCTCCACCCGGTCCGCGGCCGGGTCGATCAGCGCCAGCTCGGTGAGCGGCAGCGTGTCGCGCAGCCGCGCGAACCCGTCGACCAACTCCGGCGTGTACGTCGACCCACCGCCGACAACCGCGAGTTTCATATCAGACTCCTGTCCCGGTCCGTGTCTCCAATGCCCGGCTACACCCCGCGGTTGAAGAGGTCTTCGCGCACCGTCCGCAGCGCCGCGTGGATGGCTCCGGCCAGGACCGGGTTGCCCTCCACGGTGGACACCGCGAGCGTGGGGCGGGGGACCGCGACCGCGTGCAGCTCGTGCGTGATCAGGTCTTTGAGGAGGTCGCCGCCGGCGCGCAGGGTGCCGCCGGACAGGACGACGAGCGAGGGGTCCAGGACCGCCAGCACCGGGGCCAGCCCGCGCGCCGCGCGTCCGGCCAGGGTGGTCAGCATCGCCTCGTTGCCGGTCTCCACGGCCCGGCGCACCGCCTCGGAATGGTCGTCGACGCGGATGCCGTGCTCGCGGGCCAGCTGCAGGACGGCGGGGCGGCCGGCGATGTTCTGGAAGGTGTTCTTCACCGGTTTGGCGGTGTGCGCCAGCGGGTCCGCCGGGTCCAGGGCGACCGGCATGTAGCCGATCTCGCCGGCCCCGCCGGTGGCGCCGCGCACGAACCGGCCGTCCTGCACGATCGCCAGCCCGATGCCGTTGCCCAGCCACAGCACCACGAAGTTCTCCGAGCCCCGGGCCTGGCCCAGGTGCTGCTCGGCGATGGCGGCGAGGTTGACGTCGTTCTCCACCTCGACCCGCACCCCCAGCAGCTCGCGCAGCCGGGCCAGGTTGCCGCCGTGCCAGCCGGGCAGGTCGCGGGCGAAGCCGAGCTGGCCGGTCTCCGGATGCGGGGCGCCGGGCACGCCGATCACCACGTGCCGCACCGCCCCCGGGTTCAGCCCGGCGGCCTCGGCGGCGCCGTGCAGGGCGTCGCGCACCCGCTCCACGCTGCCGGCCGCGGTGCGCCCGACCACCGGCACCTCGAACTCGCCGATCACCTCGCCGGTCAGGTCGCAGACCGCGGCGGTGACCCGGGTGTGGGTGACGTCGACTCCGCCGGCGTGTGCGGCAGCGGGGTTCACGGCGTACAACTGTGCGCTGGGTCCGGGGCCGCCGGCGGCGGTGCCGGCCGGCACGATCAGGTCGGCGGTCAGCAGCCGGTCCACGAGCTGGCTGGCGGTGGGTTTGGACAGCCCGGTCAGCGCGCCGATCCGGGTGCGGGTCAGCGGACCGTGCTCCAGGAGCAGTTCCAGAGCCGACCGGTCGTTGATGGACCGCAGCAGGCGGGGGGTACCGGGGGTGGTGTCAGGATTGGCCACGGCGGCATTCTCCTCCCCGCTTCCCGGCGTCTTCGTTCATCTATTAGGAAAGTTTACTAACGAAAAGGCAGGTTAGCGGTCCCGACCCCGCCCGTCAAGAGTCTTCCCTCCGCGGCGGCGATTGATCAGGCTATGGCGATTGAGCAGCTATACAGATCAGGCCGTCCAGCCGGACCACTTGGCGACCGTCACGGCGATCGCCGGGCCTTGCGGAGGCATCGCACGGTACTGCGGGTACTTCCGCTCGAACGCGGCCAGCACCGCCGGCGTCAGCGGGCTGACGTGGGCCGTGCCGTCGGCGCGGGCCCACCACAAAACGCTCCAGTCGGCGGTGTAGTGCTCCGTCAATAAGGAGACGTGTGGGTTCGCCTGGATGTTCCGCAACCGCTTCAGGTCGGTGGAGCGTTTGGGCTTGTGGTCCACCACCAGTGCCAGAGCTTCGCCGACCGCGGCGAAGACTACCGGCACCAGATGAGGGACGCCTGAGGCGTCCGCGGTGGCCAGGATCGCGTGCGGCCGGGCCAGGAAGGTGGCTTTCGCTTCCTCAGGGGTCATGGCTACAACAACCCCTGGGCCATCGCTTTCGTCACCGCCGCCGTGCGGTCGTCCACTCCGAGCTTGCCGAACGCCCGGACCAGGTGGGTCTTGACGGTGGCCTCGCTGATGAACAGCTCGCGCCCGATCTCGGCGTTCGCCAGGCCGCGGGCGACCAGGGCCAGCACCTCGCGCTCGCGCGGGGTCAGCGGCTGCGCGGCGGGCTGACGCATGCGGCTGACCAGCTTGGCGGCCACCGCGGGGGCCAGGACCGTCTCGCCGCGGGCGGCGGCGCGCACGGCCTCGGCCAGGTCCGCGCGCGGGGTGTCCTTGAGCAGGTAGCCGGTCGCCCCGGCCTCGACCGCCCGGACGATGTCGGCGTCGGTGTCGTAGGTGGTCAGGATCAGCACCTTGATGGCCGGGGCCTCGGCGGCCAGCCGCGCGGTGGCCTGGACGCCGTCCACGCCGGCCATCCGCAGGTCCATCAGCACCACGTCCGGCGCCAGTTCCAGGGCCAGCCGCACGGCCTCGGCCCCGTCGGCGGCCTCGGCCACCACGTCCAGGTCCGGTTCGGCGGCCAGCATGCCGGTCAGCCCGGCGCGGACCACCGGGTGGTCGTCGACGATCAGGACCCGCAGACCCGCTCGCGGTTCACTCATAGGGCACCTCCGCCTCGACCCGCGTCCCGGCGCCGGGCGCGCTGGTGATCGTCAGCTCGCCGCCGACCTGTTCGACCCGCTTGCGCATCGAGCGCATCCCGAAGCCGTCGCACGACTGCTCGGCCATCCCGACCCCGTCGTCCTCGACGGCCAGGGTGAGCCGCTCGGTGCCGTAGGTCAGCCACAGCGTGACCGTATCGGCCCGGGCGTGCTTGCGGACGTTGGCCAGCGCCTCCTGCGCCACCCGCAGCGTCACCACCTGCACGTTGGCGGTCAGCGGCCGCGGGTTCCCGCCGATGTCGACCGCGGTGGCCATGCCCAGCTCCTCGCCTATCCGGGTCGCCGCCCGCCGCAACGCGGTGTCCAGCGGCAGCCCGGCGGTCGGGTCGCCGCCGATCAGGGCCCGGGCCTCGGCCAGGTTCTCGCGCGCGGTCCTGGCGGCCAGCTCCAGGCGCTCCCGGGTGGTGTCCGGATCGCTGTCCAGCGTCGCCTCCGCGGCCTGGACCAGCATCAGCAGGCTGGTGAAGCCCTGCGCCAGGGTGTCGTGGATCTCCTGGGCCAGCCGCTCCCGCTCCTCCAGCACCCCGGCGGCGTGGTGCGCCTGCTCCAGTTCGGCCCGGGTGGCCTCCAGCTCCCGGATCAGGTCGCCGCGCCGATCGTTGTCGCTCAGCATCTCGACGAAGAAACCGCCGATGAAGAGGTTGAACAGCAGTGCCGATCCGGCGGTCAGTCCCCAGGCCGCCAGACTGCCCCAGGACACGCCGTCGCGCAGGGCGATCGGCAGGCTCAACAGCGCCGCCAGCACCGCCAGGAACCCGATACCGCGCAGCCGGAACCCGGTGAGCGGGGAGAACTGGGACAGCACGATGGGTGCCATGAAGGTCAGGCTCGGGTCGCCCCAGACGATGGCGAACGAGAGCGTGCACACGATGGCCAAGTGGGCGTAGACGGCCCGGCGGCCGCGGCGGTCGAGCAGCCAGGGATACTCCAGCAGCAGGTACGACGCCGACATCCCGGCCAGCGCGAAGTACAGCCACACCGGCCCGTGTTCCAGCGCGACCAGGATGACGCCGACCGTCAGCCCGAAGTGCCAGGCGACGGCCCAGATCCGGGCGATCCGCTGCCAGGAGCGGTAGGACTCGCGGCGGTCCTCCTCGACGGTGTCCAGGGCCGGGGCCGGTGTCCGCCCGGGCTCGGGGTCCTCCGGTCCGGAGGACGCCGGGGACGCCGAGGACGCGCTCAGGGCGGCCGGGCCGTTCGGCCCGACCGCCTCGACGGGCTGGATCACCCGTCGTCCCTTCCCCGCCACGTGAACGTCTTCAGGCACATCACCAAGCCGACCACACACCAGGCGGTCAGCACCAGGGCGAGCCGTCCGTGTTCCCAGGACCCGGCCGGTTCGGAGTACTTGAACGAGTCCGGCAGGAACACCGACCGCATGCCCTGGCACAGCCACTTCACCGGGAACACCGCCCCGATCTCCTGTACCGGCTTGGGCAAGGTCGAGAACACGATGAACACACCGGAGATGAACTGCAACACCATGATCGGCAGCCACACGACCGCCGAGCCGTTCTCGGACCGGATCAGCCCGCTCAGCCCGATGCCCAGCAGGCTGCACGCGGTGCAGCCGAGCAGCAGCACCCAGGTGAAGGTCAGCCACGGGCCCGGGGAGGTCGGCAGGCGCAGCCCCATCACCGCTACCCCGACCGTCAGCATCACGGCGACCTGCGCGAGCGTCGCGGCCAGCACCGAGGCCACCTTGCCGAGGAAGTAGGACACGGCGGGCATCGGCGTGCTCCGCAGCCGCTTCAGCGCCCGGGTGTGGCGCTCGGTGGCCACCTGGTAGGCCAGGTTCTGCAGCGCGCCGTTGATGACGCACATGCCGATCATCCCGGTCGCGTAGACCTGCTGGTAGGTCGCGTCGGTCCCGGCTATCTTCCCGCGGAAGATCGACCCGAACAGCAGCAGCATCACCACCGGCAGCGCGAAGGTGTAGATCAGCAGCCCGGTGTTGCGGGTCAGCTGCAGCACCTCGACCCGCATCCGGACCCGGCCGATCCGCCAGACCTCGCTCCACGGGGCCCGCTGCCGGCCCGCATCGTCAGTCGTCCCCGTCCCCGTCACGGCCCCCACCGTTTCGACTGTCTGTCCCGACGTCATGGCACTCATCGCGCGCTTCCCTCCGGCTTTGCGGTCTCTTGCGGTCCGGCCTCGGGCGATCCGGTCTCCTGCGACCCGATCAGCCCCAGATAGATGTCCTCCAACGACGGCCGCACCACCGACAGCCCCGGGATCTCGCCCCGGAACAGCGTCGAGAGCTCCGCGATGAAGCGAGTCGGCTCCGCGGTGCGCTCCTCGCAGCGCCGGCCGTCCTCGTCCCAGGTCACGATCGCCTGGGCGTGGTCCCGGCCGCCCAGCCGCTCCGGCGAGGCGACCTCCACGAGCCGGCCCTTCGCCAGCACCCCGACCCGGTCGGCCAGGGCTTCGGCCTCGTCCAGGTAGTGCGTGGTGAGCAGGATCGTGGTCCCGGCGGTGCGCAGCGAGCGGATCATCTCCCAGAACTGCCGCCGGGCGGCCGGGTCGAAGCCGGTGGTCGGCTCGTCCAGGAACAGCAGCTCCGGGCCGCCGACGATGCCGAGCGCCACGTCCAGCCGGCGCCGCTGGCCGCCGGACAGCCTGGAGGTGAGGGTCCGGGTCTGCTCGGTGAGCCCGACGGCCGCGATCACCTCGTCCGGATCGCGGTGCGTCGGGTAGTAGGCGCCGAACTGCCGGACGGCCTCGCCGACCCGCAGCATCGTGAAGTCGCGGGCCTCCTGCAGGACGACCCCGATGCGGGCCCGCCACCGGTAGTCCGCCGCGGCCGGGTCCACGCCCAGTACCGACACCTCGCCGCCGTCGCGGGACCGCAGCCCCTCCAGGATCTCCACGGCGGTGCTCTTGCCGGCGCCGTTCGGTCCCAGCAGCGCGAAGATCTCGCCGGCGGCGACGTCCAGATCGACGCCGTCGAGAGCCGCGGCGTCCCCGTAGTTCTTGCGCAGTCCCTTGACGCGCAGTGCTGTGGTCATGCCTCCACAGTGGCCCCCGAGGGGGTCCCGCCATGAGGTGCTACCGGTTGAACCCCGGGGTCAACCGGTCGATGGACCCTTCACGGGTTGCGGCACGATGGAAACCACGTCCTCGGCGCCGTTGGTCCCGCTGGCCGCGGTCACGCCGACCTTCACCCCGGTCTCGTCGAACGCCGCGAGCAGCCGTGAGCGCAGCTCCCGCGCGACCTCGGAGCTCTTGCGCGGGGCGGTGCGCATGCTGACGCGCATCATCATGTGGTCGCCCTCGATGGACTCGATGCCGGCCACGGTCGGGGCCTCGGACAGGAAGCTGTCCTTCCACATCGGGTCCTCGAACAGCTGGTGCGCGGTCTCGACCATGACGTCCCGGACCCGCTGCGGGTTCTCGGTGTAGGAGACCGGCACGTCCACGATGGCGCGCGCGTGGCCCTGGGACTGGTTGCCGATCCGCTTGATCGTGCCGTTGCGCACGTACCAGACCACACCGTCGATGTCGCGCAGCTGCGTGACCCGCAGCCCGACCTCCTCCACGGTGCCCTTGGCATCGCCGGCGTCGATGAAGTCGCCGACCCCGTACTGGTCCTCCATGATCATGAATATCCCGGCCAGCAGGTCGGTGACCACGTCCCGGGCCCCGAAGCCGATCGCCACCGACAGGCCGCCGACCGAGGCCAGGATCGGCCCGGTGGAGATGTGCAGCTGCTGGATGATCATCAGCGCCGCGATGATCATGATGGTGACGCTGGCGATGCTGCCGAGCACCCCGCCCAGGGCCCGGGTGCGCTGCATCCGGCGCTCGGCGCCCATCAGCAGCCCGTTCTCCAGGAACCGGCCCGGCTTGGACTCCGCGCGCATCGCGGCCTTCTCCACCGTGCGGCGGATGAAGGTCAGCGTGACCTTCCGGATGAGCAGCGAGACGATGATGATCGACACGATCGCGATCGTGTCGGAGATGATCACGCCGGAGTGGTCGCTGAACCAGTTGCTCGCCTTGACCACCTTCGTCGTCAGGTCGCCGGTCGGATCCGGCGGCGGCGGCGTGCTCGGATCCGTCGGCGGCGTGCTCGGACCGCCCGACGCGAGTGACTTGTGCGCGGCGGCGATGAGGGAGACTGCGGCGGACACTGGTTCGGGCCTCACGGACTCGTGCGATTGGCGTAGGAAAACATCGACAGATTAGAGGATCCGCGCGTGCGGAAGAACTTCGTCCGCGAGGAGTTCGAGCTGGTCGAGGTCGTCTAGGTCGAAAGTGCGCAGGTAGACGCGCCGCGTTCCGATCGCGTGATATTCGCCAAGTTTCTCCGCGAGCTGCCCCGGAGTCAGCCGCAGGACGATCTGGTTCGCCGCGGCCGTCCGGCTGATCGCCTCAGCGCGCCGTTCGATCTCCGCGTCGGTCTTTCCGCAGGCCACCACCAAGGTCACGGACAGAGTCAGGGTGTCCGGATCACGGCCCACTGCCTCGCACACCTCGCGTACCCGGACATAACTCTCCGCGACCTGATCCGCCGGCCGGAAGTTCGAGTTGTACTCGGCGGCGTACATCGCGGCCAGCCGCGGCGTCCGCTTCGGCCCGCGACCGCCGACGATGATCGGCGGATGCGGGTTCTGCGTCGGCTTGGGGAGCGCGGGGGAGTCGGTGAGCTCATAGTGCTCACCCTTGAACGAGAACGTCTGGCCGGCTGGCGTGCTCCACAGCCCCTTGACGATCTGGAGCTGTTCCTCAAGGTGGTCGAACCGGTTGTCCGGGAACGGGATCCCGTACGCCGCGTGCTCGTCGCCGTTCCAGCCGGCGCCCATGCCCAGCTCGACCCGGCCGCCGGACATCTGGTCCACCTGCGCCACCTGGATCGCCAGCGGCCCGGGGAGCCGGAACGTGGCCGGGGTGACTAGCGAGCCCAGCCGGATCCGCGTCGTCTCGCGGGCCAGCCCGGCCAGCGTGGTCCAGCAGTCGGTGGGACCGGGCAGCCCGTCGGCCGCTCCGCCCGCCCGGTAGTGGTCGGAGCGGAAGAAACCGTCGAAGCCCAGGTCCTCGGCAGCGCGGGCGACCCGCAGCAGGGTGTCGTACGTGGCGCCCTGCTGCGGTTCCGTGAGTACTCGAAGATCCATAAGACCCAGAGTTACACGGCCGGTGCGCTCTCTTCCAGCCCCAACTGCGCGGCCAGGAAGGCCCACATGTCGGCGTAGACGCCCACGGTCTTGGAGACGCTGCGGGCGCCGTGGCCGGCCTCGCGCTCCAGGCGGAGCAGCACCGGCCGCTCCGTGATCGGGGCGGAGGTGGCGTGCTGGAGCGCGGCGGCCAGCTTGCGCGCGTGCAGCGGGTCGACGCGGCTGTCGCCGTCGAAGACCGGGAACAACGTGGCCGGATACACGGTGCCCTCGTGCACGTTGTGGTACGGCGAGTAGGCGATCAGCCAGCCGAACTGCTCGGGGTCCTCGGCGGTGCCGAACTCCTCGTTCCAGGTGACGCCGAGGCCGAACTGTTCGTAGCGGATCATGTCCAGCAGCGGAGCCCAGCAGACCACTGCCGCGTACTTCTCAGGATGCTGGGTCAGCGCCGCGCCGACCAGCAGACCCCCGTTGGAGCCGCCGAAGACGCCGAGCTGCTCCCGCGTGGTGACGCCGTTGTCGACCAGCCAGTCGCCGGCGGCGTGGAAGTCGTCGAAGACGTTCTGCTTGTTCGCCATCATCCCGGCGCGGTGCCACTGCTCGCCCTCCTCGGACCCGCCGCGCAGGTTCGCGACGGCGTAGGTGCCGCCGGCCTGCACCCAGGCCAGGATCCGCGCGCTGTAGCCCGGGGTCATCGGGACGTTGAAGCCGCCATAGCCGTAGAGGATGGTCGGCTTGGGGCCGGCGCTGTCGGTGCCGCTGTCGCTGCCGCCGCCGTCGATGACGAACATCCGGACCTCGGTGCCGTCCTTCGAGGGGTAGGTGACCTGCCGCGTGCGGACCTCCGGGATCTCCACCTCGGCCGGCGGGCGCTCCCACAGGGTGGTCTGGCGTGTGCGGGCGTCGAAGTGGTGGATCTGTACCGGGGTGGTGAAGTCGGTGTAGCCGAACCAGAGCTCGTGGCCGCCTCCGTGCCGAGTGCTCAGCCCGGCCAGCGTGCCCAGACCCGGCAGCGGGATGTCGGCGACCTTCTCGCCGGTGCGGGCGTCGTGCAGAGACAACTCGGCCACCGCGTGCCGGGTGCGCGCCACGACCAGCAGCGGGCGCTCCAGCTCCGGACCGTCGAGCAGCGCGTAGGAGTCCAGGACGGCCTCGGGGTCCTCCGGGACCAGCTCGCGCCAGTTCTCGTAGCGGAGGTCGCCGGTCGGCGCCACGCAGATCCGGCGGCGCGGGGCGTCCCGGTCGGTCCACAGCAAGGCGCTGCCGGCCAGCGGGGAGTCGGCCTCGCAGATGTCCACCGAGGTCAGGTTGTCCAGCCCGACCTGGACCGGGGTCAGGGCGGGGCGCTCGGGGGAGCTCGCGGTCAGGTCGGCGACGTAGATGTCGTTGCGGGGCGCCGTCCCGGCATGGGCGTTCACCTCCAGCCAGCGGCCGTCCCGGGTCACCGACATGTCGTAGTAGTTGGTCTTGGGCTGACCGGCGCCGAAGATCTCGACGTCCTCGGCGTCCGGGTCGGTCCCGACTTTGTGCAGGTGCACGCGCCGGTGGTACTGCTCGTCGCCCTTGGGCACAGTGTCGGGATGCGGCTTGCGGACGTAGTAGTACGCCTCACCGCCGGGCAGCCAGGCCACCGGCGTGTACTTGGCGCGGGTGATCGGGCCTTCGAGCCGTTCCAGGGTGTCGACGTCGATGACGTGCAGGACCGATTCCTCGGTCCCGGCCTCGGAGACCAGGTAGGCCAGGCGGTCGCCCTCCTCCGACGGCTGCCACCCGTCCAGCGTCGTGGTGCCGGAGGGGTCGAGCGCCATCGGGTCGACCAGCACCCGCTCGGTGCCGTCGGGCTCCACCGCGAGCAACACCGCGTGCTCCTGGTCGGGCAGCCGCCGGGTCACGAAACGGCGCCCGCCGCGCCAGTAGGGCGGCGAGACGTCGCCGGTCGCCATCAGCGCGCCCAGCCGTTCGGTGAAGGCCGGGACCGCGGGCCAGCTCTGCCGTGCCTCGGTGAACAACGCGTCCTGCTCGGCGCTCCAGACCTCGGTTCTGGGGTCCTCGGGGTCTTCCAGCCAGCGATAGGGATCGGGTACGTCACGGCCGTGTAGGTGATCGGCCGTCGCGAGGCGTTCGGCCTGCGGGTATGCAAAGGGCGACATGCCTGAGAAGACTATGTCTTGTGGTCGATCTGCGTTAACCCGCTTGTGACACATGATTTTGAAGATGTGAGTGAAATCTGGTAGCGCGGGAACCACAACAGCGGACAGACTGGATCTACCCGTGAACCGATCCGCGGACACGCGCTCCGACGTGCGCTGATGCGCCAGCTGAGGCATCAGCGCATTCAAGGGCGTGCTGGACGCGGATCGGGAACGTTAGCTCCGGCGCGAGCCACGCGTCGGACTCGGTCAGGAGGCCACCAGTGCCGCACGCACTTCTTTTGAACGCTTCATATGAGCCGTTATGCGTCGTGAGCCAACGCCGCGCAGTGGTTCTGATCCTCAGCGACAAGGCCGTCACCCTTGAGGGATCCGGCGACCTGCTCCACGCGGCCACCTGGTCGATGCCCGCGCCCTCGGTGATCCGGCTCACCCGCTACATCAAGGTGCCGAACCGCCGGGCGGTGCCGCTGACGCGGCGCGCCATCTTCGCCCGTGACGGCGGCCGGTGTGTCTACTGCGACGCACCCGCTACCAGTATCGACCATGTGATCCCGCGTTCGCGCGGCGGACAGCACGCCTGGGACAACGTGGTCTCGGCCTGCCGGCGCTGCAATCACGTGAAGGCGGACCGTCCGCTGCCGGACCTGGGGTGGCGCATGCGCCGGCCTCCGGCCCAGCCGGCCGGCTCGGCTTGGCGGATTCTGTCCTCAGGAAGACAGGACCCGCGCTGGTCGCCTTACCTCGAGGCGTACGGCGGTGAGCCCAAAGGGCACGGGTTGGAAGGCGCGTTCGCGGCCGCCTGACCTGAATCTCTATAACGCGGCACCGCACAGGAGCCGCTCCCGGTCAGCCGGGGGCGGCCCCTGCTTTTCCGGCGTGAGACCACGTCAGATACCGTGGAGCCGTGAAACCACCGACCACCCCCGAAGCGCGGACGCGCCGGGCGTTGCGTGCGGCGGCCCTCGGCTCGCTGGCGGCGGTGCCCCTGCTGCTGGCGTCCCCGGCGTTCGCCCTGCACCGCGACGCGGGCGACGACCCCGGTCCCGGCATGTCCGCCGTCGCCACCATCCTCGTCTACATCGGCATCCCGGCTGCGATCTTCTGCGTCATCGCGCTGTTGGTGCTCGCCCCGTCCATCGCCCGCGGCAACCGCTACCGCCCGCACCAGCTCAGCTGGTGGGCGGCGCCGGTCTGGTTCGGCGGCCCGCGCGACGAGCGCGGCGACACCGCCGACCGCGCGCTGACCGGCACCTCGCTGAAGGAGCTCACGGCCTACTCCGAGGCCCAGACCGAGGGAGGCGCCAGTGCCCGCTGGTGAAGCTTTCAGCGCCCGACAGGAGCAGGACATCGCCAAGGCGATCGCCACCGCCGAGCAGCAGAGCGGGCTGAAGTTCTCGGTCTACGTCGGCTCCGTCGAGGGCGACCTGCACGCCCAGGCGGTGCGCCTGCACCGGCAGCTGGCCGACGCCGACTCCGCCGTGCTGGTCGTCGTCGACCCGCGCCGCAACCAGCTCCAGATCGTCACCGGCGTGGACGCCAAGCGCCGGGTCGACGACCGCGCCGCGGGCCTGGCCGCGGCCGCCATGGCCTCCACGTTCGCGGTCGGCGACCTCGCCGGCGGGATCGTCAACGGCCTGGGGTCGCTGATGGAGCACGCGCAGAAGGCGCCGGTGCTGCACGCCGACCAGCCGTAGCCGGTTTTCCCACGCTGTGAAGCGGCCCGGGCGGGTTTCCCCGCCCGGGCCGCTTCAGCGTTCTGGACCGTCCCCGGTCCTGTTCACCGGACTCAGGCCGCCAAGCGGTCCGTCTCCTGCGCCTTCAGGCAGCGTCCGATGGTGTCCGCGGACTCCACGACCAGTCGCCGCAGCGCCGGCACCGGCTGCGCGGTGTCCAGGAAGGTCTGCGTGGCGTCCAGCGTCGCCTGCTCGATCACGAACGTCGGGAACAGCCCGGTCGCGATCTGGGTGGCGATCTCGTGGGTGCGCGCGTTCCAGGCGCCCTCGACCGACGCGAAGTACTTCGCCACGTACGGCTTGAGCAGTTCCTCGCGCTTGTCCGCCGGCACCGACTGGAAGCCGCCGATCACCGAGGCGACCGTGTGGTTGGCCAGCGTGTCGCCGTCCACCACCGACGCCCAGGCCTCGGCCTTGGCCTCGGTGGTCGGCCGGGCGGCGCGGGCCTGGAGCGCGTACCGCTCGCCGGTCGCGGTCTTGTCCCGCTCCAGCTCCGCCTCGATCTCCGGCACGTCCGCCTTGCCGCCGACCACCAGCGCCAGCAGCAGCGTCCAGCGCAGCTCGGTGTCGACGGTCAGGCCCTCCAGCGTCTGCGAGCCGTCCAGCAGACCGGCCACGTAGGCCAGCTGCTCGTCGGTCAGCGCGGTGCCGGCGAAGGAACGGGCCCAGGCCAGCTGGAAGTCCGAACCCGGCTCGGAGGCCTTGAGGTGCTCCCACGAAGCGTCGGCCAGCATGGCCTGGCCGGTCGGGCGCCACGCCGGGTCGGCGAACAGCTCGACCGCGGACTTGGCCTGCCGCTGCAGCAGCTGGGCCACGCCGATGTCGGACTCCCGGCCGACGCCGCGCAGGACCAGCTTGAGATAGTCGCGGGCGGCCAGCTCGGCGTTGCGCAGCATGTCCCACGCGGCGCTCCAGCACAGGGTGCGCGGCAGCGACTCGGCGAAGTCGCCGACGTGGTCCACCAGGGTCGCCATCGAGTGCTCGTCCAGGCGGATCTTGGCGTAGCTCAGGTCGTCGTCGTTGAGCAGGACCAGCGCCGGGCGGGCCTTGCCGACCAGATCGGCGACCTCGGTGCGGGCCCCGGTGACGTCCAGCTCGACCCGGTCGGTGCGGACCAGGGCGCCGTCCACCAGGTTGTACAGGCCGATCGCCAGCCGGTGCGGGCGCAGCGTCGGGAACTCCTCGGAGAAGCCCTCCTGCTCCACGGTGAAGGAGGTGAAGTCACCGGCGTCGTCGAGCTCGTACACCGGCCGCAGGGTGTTCGGCCCGGCGGTCTCCAGCCAGAGCTTGGCCCACTCCTTCAGGTCCCGGCCGGAGGTCTCCTCCAGCGCGCCGAGCAGGTCGGCCAGCGTGGTGTTGCCCCACTGGTGGCGGTTGAAGTAGGAGCGCACGCCCTCGAAGAAGTGGTCGTCGCCGACCCAGGCCACCAGCTGCTTCAGGACCGAGGCGCCCTTGGCGTAGGTGATGCCGTCGAAGTTGACCATCACGTCGTCCAGATCGCGGATCTCGGCGACGATCGGGTGCGTGCTGGGCAGCTGGTCCTGGCGGTAGCCCCAGGACTTCTCGCCGTTGGCGAAGGTGGTCCAGGCGTCCTTGAACCGGGTCGCGGCGGTCTGCGCGTAGAACGAGGTGAAGGTGGCGAACGACTCGTTCAGCCACAGGTCGTTCCACCACTGCATGGTGACCAGGTCGCCGAACCACATGTGGGCCATCTCGTGCAGGATGACCTCGGCGCGCTGCTCGTAGGCGGCGTTGGTGACCTTGGACCGGAAGATCATCTCCTCGCGGAAGGTGACGCAGCCGGCGTTCTCCATGGCGCCGGCGTTGAACTCCGGCACGAAGAGCTGGTCGTACTTCGCGAACGGGTAGTCCCGGTCGAACTTCTCGGTGAAGAAGTCGAAGCCCTGCCGGGTGATCTCGAAGATCTCCTCCGGCCGCAGGTACTCGGCCAGCGAGGTGCGCACGGCCACCGCCAGCGGGATCTTCTGCCCGCGCTTGGTGGTGTGCTCCGAGCGCGCCACGTGGTACTTGCCGCCGACCAGCGCGGTGATGTATGAGGAGATCCGCGGGGTGGCCTCGAAGGCCCACACCGCCGTGCCGTCGCCCTGGGAGTGCGGCTCCGGGGTGGGGGAGTTGGAGAAGATCTGCCAGGCCTCGGGGCCCTGGACGGTGAAGGCGAAGGTGGCCTTCAGGTCCGGCTGCTCGAACGCCGGGAACACCCGCCGCGACTCCGGCACCTCGAACTGCGTGTACAGGTAGGCCTCGCCGTCGACCGGGTCGATCATCCGGTGCAGGCCCTCGCCGGTGTTCATGTAGGCGCAGTCGGCGACCACCCGCAGTTCGTTGTCCGCCTGCAGGTTCGACAGCGCGATCCGGCTGTCCTTGAAGGCCTCGGCCGGGTCCACCGGCTGCCCGTTCAACCAGATCTCCCGCACGCCGGGGGCGATCAGGTCGATGAATGTCGAGGCGCCGGGGGTGTTCGCCCGGAACCGCACTGTCGTGGCGGAGGAGTAGGTCTTCGCCTCCGGATCCGGGGCGTTCGACCAGTCCAGGCTCACCTCGTAGGACTGGACCTCCAACAGCGCCGCGCGCTCCTGGGCTTCTTCGCGGGTCAGATTGATACCGGGCACCCTTGCACGGCTCCTTATCGCTTTGAGTCGAAGTGTTTGCCATCGATCCTTGCACGATCGCCCTTATGGGCGCCTGCGGGATTAGCGGCAGGTCCGATGGCGTTGGTCTGGGACATGAGCTCTCCTACCCCCGAACAGGCGGCGCCGCGCGCCGTGGCCGACTTCTGGTTCGATCCCCTGTGCCCCTGGGCCTGGATGACCTCCCGCTGGATGTTGGAGGTCGAGAAGGTCCGCCCGGTGGACGTGCGCTGGCACGTCATGTCGCTGGCGGTTCTCAACGAGAACCGCGAAGACTTGCCGCAGCAGTACCGCGACTGGCTGGTCACGGCCTGGGGACCGGTCCGCGTGGTGATCGCCGCGCAGCAGGAGCACGGCGACGAGTACGTGCTTCCGCTGTACACGGCTCTCGGTACCCGGTTCCACCCCGGCGGCCGCGACCGCGATCGCGAGGTGATCGTCGAGGCGTTGGAGGAGGTCGGCCTGCCGGCGTCCCTGGCGGACGCCGCCGACACCGATCGCTACGACGAGGCGCTGCGCAAGTCGCACGCCGAGGGCATCGGTCTGGTCGGCGAGGACGTCGGCACCCCGGTGGTGGCGGTGAACGGCGTGGCGTTCTTCGGCCCCGTCGTGACCCCGGCGCCGAAGGGCGAGGACGCGGGCAAGCTGTGGGACGGCTGCCTGCTGGTGGCGTCCACGCCCGGCTTCTTCGAGCTCAAGCGGACCCGGACTCAGGACCCGATCTTCGACTGAGCGGGACGCGCTATAGAGGAGTACACAGGCGGGGATCGTCTCTATGGTTCCCGCCACTCCCCGCCGAAACCGTCAGGACTGTAGGACTACCTCAGTGCTAACCTGCTGTCGCGAGAACTGCGGGATGTGGCGCAGCTTGGTAGCGCGCGTGCTTTGGGGGCACGATGTCGCAGGTTCAAATCCTGTCATCCCGACATACCGCGGAAGGCCCGGCGACCTGAACGGTCCCGGGCCTTCGGCCTACCTGTCCTGGTCCCACCCCGTTTACCAGTTTCGCGGACGTGAAACGTCCCTGGCGCGCATCGCTTTCGCCGGACCCAGACGGTTCGCGGAGGGGGAGCCTCCGTCATAGAGGGAGCGGTCGCCGCGGTTCTCCGTTTTCCCGTCTCCGCGCCCTCGCGGCTTCTGCTGTCCCGACCCCTGGTTCTGCCCCGGTCCCCGATCCCGGCTGCTCGGCGATTCGGCAGGTCTGGCCGGCCTCGCTTCGGCGACGCGGGCCTGCGCCTGCGTCGCTTGCGCCGCCTGCTGGCCGCCCTGGCCCTGGCTGCCCTGCGGCTGGCCCGGTGAGCTCTGCGGGCCCTGCGCCCCTCGCATCCCCGGCCGAGCCTGCTGGCTCGGGCTCTGGGATCCCTGCCCCTGGCCCTGTTGTCCCTGGGGTCCCTGAGGCCTCGGTGCCGGCGGCTGCGGCACCGCCCGACGCGCCTCCCCGCTGCCCGGCGGCGTCCGCGGCGGCGCCGGCTTGGGGCGCGCGGTGGGCATGACCCGGGTCTCCGGCTGCGGCCGTCTGCCGTGGCGCCCGGCCGGCAGGCCGAGGTCCCCGGGCTTGGGGCCGCCTTTGCGGCCGAGGCTCTCAATGGTCATCGGGCTGCCGCCTTCGTCGTGATCCGCTGTCGGTGGGGACGGGTAGTGTCCTTAGGTATGCCCGAAGGTCACGTGATTCACCGTCTTGCCGGCAAACTCGACGACGTCTTCACCCCTGAACTCACCTCTGAATCCCCTTTGACCGAGGTCAGAAGCCCGCAGGGGCGTTTTGAAGCCGGCGCGCGGTTGGTCGCCGATCTCCCTTATGCCGGTTCCGAGGCGCACGGGAAGCATTTGTTCATCGGGTTCGGCCCCGACCGCTGGATCCACGTCCACTTGGGTTTGTACGGGAAGTTCCATGTGGCGGCCGAGCCGGCCGGTCCGGTGGTGGGTCAGGTGCGGCTGCGGATGGAGGGTAAATCCGGACATGCCGACCTGCGGGGCGCCTCCGCGTGCGATCTGTACGGCCCCGACGAGCGGACCGCCCTGCTGCGCCGCCTGGGCCCGGACCCGCTGCGCGCGGACGCCGATCCGGACCTCGCCTGGCGCAAGCTCTCCAACAGCTCGCTGACGGTCGCCGAACTGCTGATGGAGCAGCCGGTGCTGTCCGGCGTGGGCAACGTCTACCGCGCCGAGGTACTGTTCCGCGCCGGGCTCGACCCCTACCTCAAGGGCCGCGACCTCACCCGCGAGCAGTGGGACGGGATCTGGGAGGACCTGGTCGCGCTGATGGCCGAGGGCACGCGCATCGGCCGGATCGACACCGTCTGGCCGCAGCACACGCCGGAGGCGATGGGCCGCCCGCCGCGCAAGGACGACCACGGCGGCGAGGTGTACGTGTACCGGCGCAACGGGCAGCCGTGCCTGGTCTGCGGCACGCCGGTGGCCACCGCCGGGGTGCGGGACCGCAACTTGTTCTGGTGCCCGACGTGCCAGAAGGCCGCGTCCTGAACGCGACGGCAACACGCTGGCGACGCACCGGCAGCACACCGTGACCGTGCGGTGATCGCAGGGTGACGAAGAGGTCGTACTCCCGATATGGTTCGCGCATGACGGCGGACTCGGGGAATGAGCGGCCCGGCAGGCCCAAGGCCCCCGGGCGGCGCCGCCGTCGTCTCGCCGCCCGTTTCGGCGACGGCCGCATCGCCCGCTGGCTCACCGACCACGCGATGGCCTCGGACCTCTACCTGCTGCCGGCCCTCGGCATGGTCGCGGCCGGCTTCGGCATGCTCACCATCGCCTTCCCCGAAGCCTGGACCCCGGCGATGCTCGCCCTCCCGGTCCTGGCCGGCGGCCTGCTGATGAAACTGCGCGGCCAACTGCTGCTCCTGGTGATCTGCATCGCGGTCCTGATGGCCGTGTCCTGGCACCGGGAGCGCGCCGGCGTGGCCTTCGGCGCGGCGCTGGCCGTGTTCGCCACCGCGGCGCTGGTGATACTGACCTCCCGCTCCCGCCTGCGCCTCGGCGTGCAGGGCACACGCGGTGAGGCGATGCTGCTGGACCTGCGGGAGCGCCTGCGTGCCCAGGGGCTGGTCCCGCGCTTGCCGCCCGACTGGCATGTCGACATGTCGATCCGTTCGGCGGGCGGGCAGTCCTTCGCCGGGGACTTCCTCATCGCCGCGCTTTCGCACCCGGTGTTTCCGGCTCCGCGACGGCCGCAGGCTACTGAGAGCCCGGTGGGGAGCGTGCAGTCCTCCGCTGCCGGGTCGCCCGCCGCCCCGCCTTTCGCCCCTGCTCCGACCCCGGCTCCGGCTTCAGCTTCCGCCTCGGCCTCGGGTGAGTCGGCTTTCGCCGCCACCTCGCCCGACGCCGACACCGACGACTCCCTCACCCAGAGCCAGACTCTCGAACTCGGCCTCGTGGACGTCAGCGGCAAGGGCCTGGCCGCCGGCACCCGAGCCCTCCTGCTGTCCGGAGCCTTCGGCGGCCTCCTGGGCACCGTCCCCTCCCGCGACTTCCTGACCTCGGCGAACAAGTACCTCCTGCGCCAAGGCTGGGACGAAGGCTTCGCCACTGCCGTCCACCTGGTAGTCGAACTGGAAACCGGCCACTACCGCTTCCACAGCGCAGGCCACCCCCCGATCGCCCGCCTCACAGCCAAAACCGGCCGCTGGTCCCTAGAGGAAGCCGAAGGCCCCCTCCTAGGCATCCTCGACGACGCCGAATTCCCAGCCACCGAAGGCTGCCTGGACCGAGGCGACGCCCTCCTCCTCTTCACCGACGGCCTCGTAGAACGCCCCGGCCGCGACCTCGACGAAGGCCTGGACCGCCTCCTAGGCGCCGCCGAAACCCGCCTCACCGCCAGCTTCACCGGCGGCGCCGACCGCCTCATCAACGAAGTGGCCCCCAACGTCAACGACGACCGCGCCCTAGTAGTCGTCTGGCGCACCTAGCGCACCAACCACGCCCCGCGCCAATCCACGCCGCCCATCAACCACGCCGCTGCCGGAACCGGGGTGAGAACCAGGCGTGGAGTGTGCCAAGATAGACGCACACGCGGCTCTCCGGGTCCGCGGGTGCGGATGTAGCTCAATGGTAGAGTCTCTGCCTTCCAAGCAGATTGTGCCGGTTCGATCCCGGTCATCCGCTCTCAGATGTTCGAGCCCAGCTCAGGCGGTTGCCGAGCTGGGCTTTTGGCATCTCGCCCACTGGGTGGTCTCGGTAAGTGGGGGTTCTCGGAAACTCTTGCGAACAGCCCGCGAAACGGGAAGTCGGGCGCCACTACTCGCCAATAGGTCCCCGATGGCGTTCGGAACCACCGTTCTTCGAACACGGCTGCCGAGTAGGGCGTTCCGACCGGCGCTTCTGTGAGCTCGCCTTCGGCGACGGCTGATGCCAGCCAGGTGAGGAAGTGTTCGAACTCGGCTGGTGAGCTGAAGGCGTGGATCTCGTTCCAGCCGGGCTGGTCGTGGTCGGTGGGGTCCATGGTCGGCGGTGTGCTCCGATTCGCAGGTTTCTGGCCAGTGCAAAGGGCCACCGGGATCCGGTGGCCCTTTGTGTGTCCCGGCCTTGTTGCGACCTGCTTGGCTCAGTTCTGCGCGTCCGGCAGGGCTGGGAGGACCCCGCTCTTTTCGTAGTCGCTCATCATGGCGATGCGGCGGATGTGGCGCTCTTCGTTGGTGAAGGCGGTGGTGGTGAAGACCTCGACGAAGCGGGTGGCCTCGGCCTCGGTGTGCATGCGGGCGCCGATGCTGATGACGTTGGCGTTGTTGTGTTCGCGGCCTAGGCGGGCTGTTTCTTCGCTCCAGGCCAGGGCGGCGCGGATGCCGTGGACCTTGTTGGCGGCGATGGCCTCGCCGTTGCCGGAGCCGCCGATGACGATGCCGAGGGCGTCGGGGTCGGAGGCTGTCTTGCTGGCCGCCAGCATGACGTACGGGGGGTAGTCGTCCTGGGCGTCGAAGGTGTGGGGGCCGCAGTCGACGGCTTCGTGCCCGGCGGCGGTCAGCCAGGAGACGAGGTGGTTCTTCAGGTCGTAGCCGGCGTGGTCGCTGCCGAGGTAGATGCGCATATGGAGGATTATCCCATCCGGGGGCGGCGGGGCAGAGTCGGCCACCCGTTCGGCCGATTGCGGTGCGGGGTGCGGTGGTGCACTGTTGTTCCAGTAACCAATCATGATCGTGGAGTGAGTGGAGCGCGCGGGGCAGCACACCGGACCGGAGTACGGGGGGACGGCCATGGAGCGATTCTCGAGATTCGTGTTGGCGAATCGGCGCGCTATCGCCGCGTTCTGGCTGGTGCTTTTTCTGACCGGCGGCTGGGCCTCGTCCGTCCTGTCCAAGCACCTGAATCAGAGCTTCACCATCGCCGGTACGCCGACGGTGGCGGCGACCGATGCGATGGTGGCGCAGTACCACGTCGGCGGCGGGTTCGATCCGGTGGTCCCGGTGTTCGTGTTGCCGCCCGGCGTGACTGCGGAGGCGGCGCGGCCGCGGTTGGAGCCCGCGTTGGCGGCGGTGCCCGGGCGGGTCGTCGACTACTACAACACCGGCGATCGCGCGTTCGTCGGTGCCGACGGCCGGACCATGTTCGCCCTCGTCTTCACCCCGGCCACCGGGGACCAGGTCAAGGACGCGGAGGCGCAGACCGACGCGGTCCGGGTGCTGCCGCACCAGCTCGCCGCCGCCGCGCCGCCGGGGACCCAGGTGCACGTCACCGGCATCACCCCGCTGTCCTCGAACGGCAGCGGCGGCGGCAACGGGGTGCTGACCGAGGCCCTGCTCGGCGGGGCCGGTGCGTTGATCGTGCTGGCCTTCGTGTTCGGGTCCTTCCTCGCGCTGCTCCCGCTGATGATCGCCGCGGTCTCGATCCTGTCCAGCTACCTCGTGGTGCTGCTCCTGACCGAGTTCATGAAGGTCCAGGCGGTGGTGCAGTACATGGTCGGCCTGATCGGCCTGGGCGTGGCCATCGACTACTCGCTGCTGCTGGTCACCCGGTGGCGCGAGGAGGTCGCGCACGGCGCCGACAACGAGACCGCGGTGCACCGCGCGATGGCCACGGCCGGGCGTGCCGTGCTGGTCAGCGGGCTGACGGTGGCGCTGGGCCTGCTCTCGCTGATCGTGGTGCCGATCCAGTTCATGCGCTCCATCGGCATCGGCGGCATGCTGATCCCGATGGTCAGCGTGGCGGTGACGCTGACCCTGCTGCCGATCGCGCTCACCGGCTTCGGCCGCCGCCTGGACTGGCCGCGCCTGCGGCACGAGGCGAAACCCAGCCGGGCCTGGACCGCGTGGGCCCGCTGGGTGGTCCGGCGCCGCTGGGTGGCCGCCGGTCTGGCGCTGGTCGTGCTGGTCACGCTGGCCGTCACCGCGCTCGGGATCCACGAAGGCGACCCGACGACCGACTCCCTCGCCAAGTCCGGCGACGCCCGGCAAGGGCTGGTGGCCCTGCGCGCGGCCGACATCCCGAGCGGCGTGCTGAACACGTACGTGGTCCTGACCCCGCCGAACACCGAACCCACGACCCTGATGCCCGGCAACGGCATCGACGCGGTGGTGCCGGTGACCACGCCCCCGCCCGGCACCGAGAAGACCCCCACCACCCGGTGGCCGATGACCGTCGTCCTCCCGAGTGACGAGGCCGCCACCGCCCAGGGCCAGCACGTCGCCAAGCTCACCCGCACCAACCTCGACAAGGCCGTCCCCGGAGTCCTGATCGCCTCCAGCGCCCTGGCGAACATCGACAACATCCACAAGATGTACGGCCAGTTCCCCGTCCTCCTGGCCGTCCTGGCGATCCTCACCTTCCTCGTCCTGGCCCGGACCTTCCGCTCCCTGCTGCTCCCGGCCAAAGCGGTCCTGGCGAACCTGCTCTCGGTCGCCGCGGCCTACGGCGGCATGGTCCTGATCTGGCAGGACGGCCACGGCTCGCACGCCATCTGGGGCGTCCCGGCCACCGGCGGCATCCCGTTCTGGATCCCGATGATCGTCTTCGCGTTCCTCTACGGCCTGTCGATGGACTACGAGGTCTTCATCTTGTCCCGCATGCGCGAGGAGTTCGACGCCGGTGCGAGCACGAACGAGGCGGTGGTCGTGGGCCTGGGTCGCACCGGCCGGCTGGTCACCAGCGCCGCGCTCATCCTGTTCATGGCCTTCGCCGCGCTGGCCAGCGCCCCGCCGACCTTCCTGAAGATCTTCGCCACCGGTCTGGGCGTCGGCATCCTGTTGGACGCGACCGTGGTCCGCGCGCTGCTCGTGCCCGCGCTGGTGTCCCTGTTCGGGCGCTGGAACTGGGTGCTGCCCGCGTGGGCTGCCCGCATTCTGCGCGTGGAGCCGTCGCCATGAGCCGGCTGCGATCCCTGGGGCCCGTGAGCAACGACACGCCCGGAACCTCCAGGTCCGTCCTTGTGCCGCCATGATCGTGGCGCTAGCGTCCGCAGAAATTCGCACCGCTAGTTTCCCGGGACGGCCCCCATGAGTGTGCTCAGCTTCACCGACCAGTACATCGGCGGCAAATGGATCCCCTCGGCCTCCGCCGAGACGGTCGAGGTGCTGAACCCGGCCACCGAACAGGTCATCGCCCTGGTCCCGGCCGGTGGCGCGGCCGACGTGGACGCCGCCGTGGCGGCCGCCCGGTCGGCGGCGCGCGCCTGGGGTGCCAGCCACAAGGACTACCGGCTGGAGTTCCTGGGCCATCTGGTCACCAAGCTCGCCGAGGCCCAGCCGGAGCTCGTCGAGACCGTGGTCGCCGAGCTCGGCTGCCCGGTCGGCTTCGCCACCGCGGTGCAGGCCGCCCTGCCGCTGGGCGTCGCCGAGAGCTACCTGCGGATCCTGGCCGACTACGAGTTCGAAGAGCAGGTCGGCAACTCGACCGTCTACCACGAGCCGGCCGGCGTGGTCGGGGCGATCACCCCGTGGAACTACCCGCTGCACCAGATCGTCGCCAAGGTGGTCCCGGCGCTGGCGGCCGGCTGCGTGGTGGTGCTCAAGCCGGCCGAGGACACGCCGCTGACCGCGCGCCTGTTCGCCCGACTGGTCGACGAGGCCGGCTTCCCGCCCGGCGTCTTCAACCTGGTGACCGGCATCGGGACGGCAGCGGGGGCGGCGCTGGCCGCGCATCCGGACGTCGACATGGTCTCCTTCACCGGCTCCACCGCGGTCGGCCGGCAGATCGCCGAGCAGGCCGGACGCGGCGTGAAGCGGGTGGCGCTGGAGCTCGGCGGCAAGTCGGCCTGCGTCGTGCTGCCCGGTGCGGACCTGGCCAAGGCGGTCAACGTCGCGGTCGCCAACGTCTTCAACAACTCCGGCCAGACCTGCTCGGCCTGGACCCGGCTGCTGGTCCCCGAGGAGCAGTACGCGCAGGTCCTGACGCTCGCCACCGAGGCCGCGGCGAAGTTCGTGCCCGGTGACCCGACCCGGCCCGAGACCCGGGTCGGCCCGGTGGTCAACGCCAAGCAGCGGGAACGGGTCCGCGGCTACCTCAATGACGCGGTCGGCGAGGGCGCCCGGGTCCTGGTCGGCGGACCGCAGCCGCCGGAGCACCTGCCCACCGGCTTCTACGTCCGCCCGACGGTCCTGGCCGACGTCACCACCGATATGGCCGTGGCCCGCGAGGAGATCTTCGGCCCGGTCATCTCCGTGATGTCCTTCCACGACGCCGAGGACGCCCTGCGCATCGCCAACGCCACCGAGTACGGCCTGGCCGGCGCGGTGTGGGCGGCCGACGACAACGAGGCCGTGGCGTTCGCCCGGCGCATGGACACCGGTCAGGTCGACATCAACGGCGGACGCTTCAACCTCGCCGCGCCCTTCGGCGGTTACAAGGGCTCCGGGATCGGCCGCGAGCTGGGACGCTTCGGGCTGGAGGAGTATCTGCAGACGAAGTCGCTCCAGTTCCGGGTCTGAGCCGGGGCGGACTGCCAACAGCGGGCTACTGACCGCGAACTGTTAACGCCGGGCGGCAAGGACACGCAGAGGGGCGGCCGAACAGGTGTGACGGCCGCCCTCTCGCTCGTGCGAACCCGCTCAGACCAGCCCGCTCAGACCAACCCGCTCAGACCAGCCCGCTCAGACCAACCCGCTCAGACCAGCCCGAGAAACCCCGGATCCCCGACTCCGATCTGGTTCGCGAAGTCCGCGGATATCCCCAGCACGCCGGCCATCGGCACCGTCCGCCGACTGGTCGTGGCGACGTCCTCGGCCTGCTTGCTCCACAAGAACGGGAACACGCTGATCCCCTCCGCGGGCCCCGCCGCGGCCACCTCAGCGCGCCATCCCTCCCACCTCAGCGCGCTGTAAAACCCTTCCAACCGCTCGGACAACAGCCACCCGAGCCACGCCGAGTGCCCGATGTCCAGCGCCTCCCACTCCAGCGTGTCCGGCGCGAAGTAGGTCATCTGCCCCGGCTGCCCGGGCCGCCCCACCGCCGCCGGGTCCACCCCGTTCACCGCGAACACCCCGCCGAGCACGTCGTGCGCCACGACCAGCCCGGCCGACGCCTGCCACGCCGGGTCGAACGCCGCGGGGAACCCGTTCACCTGCGCCAGGCTCGGCAGGCCCCCGTCCTCGCCGGAGCCGCCGCCGAACACCCGCACCCAGCCGTCGTCGACCAGCAGGCCGCCGGAGCGCAGCGTCAGCCCGCCGAGCATCGACCGCGCTGTGACCTGGAGTTGCAGCAGCCCGCGCGTGCTCTCCCGGGCGTCGGGCGCGAAGACGGTCAGGGGTATCGGGCAGGCCGCGAACAACGCCTGGAGGTCCGGCCACGCCGGATCCTCCACCTCGATCAGCTCGGTGAGTTCTCGCATCCGCCAGATGATGGCAGATCGCTCCGACGGTGCCGAGCCCGGGCGGCGAACCCGGACGGCGAACCCGACCGCGGCCCCGAGACGGTTCAGGGGGCGTTCATCGAGCGGCCATCGAGAGGTCTAGACCAAGGTCTAGACCAATCGATACGGTAGGGGGTGAATCAAAGCACGAAGTCGCAAGGAGAACGTCGGCCATGGCGCCGAGTACAACACTGAAATCCAGATCGACAGCCCGATCGGCCTCTCATTTACCGGCTCCACCCGATGACAAAGAGTTGTACTGGTATTTCGGCCCTCAGCGCCGCTGGGTACTGCTCTTCTCGGCACTCTCATTCGTTTTCATCGCGGTCACCCTGTTCCTGTTCGCCTTGCGCACCCCCGCGCTGTGGGTGTTCCTGGCGGTCCTGGTCCTCAATCTGGTCGCCCTCGTGTTCTCGCTCGCAGACGGTCAGCGGCAGCGGCGACTGACCCGGGCCGGGCACGAGGTGTTGGTGCGGGCTTGGAATCCCGATCCCGGACGGGTGCCGAGCGTGGACCTGTTCCTACCGACGTGCGGGGAACCGTTGGAGGTACTTCGGAACGCCTACTCCTACGTCGCGCGGATGCGATGGCGCGGCGAGCTGACGGTATACGTCCTCGACGACGCGGCCAGCCCGGAGGTGGCGGCGTTGGCCGACGAGTTCGGGTTCCGGTACGTGGTGCGGCCGGACCGCGGTCACCTGAAGAAGGCCGGCAATCTCAACCACGCGCTCACGATCGCGTCCGGCGAGATCGTCGCGATCCTGGACGCCGACTTCTGCCCGCGAGCCGATTTCCTGGACCACCTGGTGCCGTACCTGGCCGATCCGGCGGTCGGAATCGTGCAGAGCCCGCAGTTCTTCGACACCGACGAGAACATGGCGTGGCTCCAGCGGGCGGCCGGTGCGGCGCAGGAGTGGTTCTTCCGTTGGGTGCAGCCTTCACGCGACGCCGCTGACGCCGCGATCTGCTGCGGCAGCAACGCGGTGTACCGGCGGGCCGCGCTGGACCTGATCGATGGTTTCGCCAAGCTGGACCACTCCGAGGACATGTACACCGGGCTGGCGATGCTCGGGCGCGGATACCGGACGCAGTACGTGCCGGTGTTGGTGGCCAAGGGGATCTCGCCGGAGAGCCTGCCGGCGTTCGTGAACCAGCAGTACCGGTGGGCGATGGGCAATCTGCACCTGCTGACCGGGCGGGAGCTGAAGCGCGCGGGCGCGGCGTGGCGGACGCGGCTCTGTTACTACAACGGCGTCATCGGCTACGTGGTCATGGCGGTCAACGTGTTCGCCGCGCCGCTCCCGCCGCTGATCATGCTGGCCGGCTACCCGCAGCAGATCCGGCCCTGGCATGTGCTGCCGCTGCTGGCGCCGCTGTGGGTGTGGTTCGTGCTGCTGCCTGCGGTATCGCGTACCCGCTGGCGCATCGAGGTGATCCGCGCGAACTACCTGGTCGCCTTCGCCGCGGCCGTGGCGCTGCTGCACACGCTGCGCGGCCGCGCCGCCGACTGGGTGCCGACCGGCGCCGGCGGCGGCCGCTCACGACTGGCGCGCGGCGTGGCGCGGATCGCGGTGCTGTGGCTGGGCGCGACGACCGGCGCGGCGCTGGTCGCGCTGACGGTGGACGTGGCGCGCTTCGGGGCCGGGCGGATGTGGGGCGTCGCGGTCTATGTGGCGGTGACGGGCTATCTGACGGTTCCTCTGATCAGGGATCTGATTCCGGCGATGAGGGGGACCAAGTGAGTGCGATGCGCGAGGGCAGTGGGATGGTCGATGGCGAATGGGAAAGCCGCGCCGACGGCGAGCGGGAGAGTCGTGTCGGTGGCGAGTGGGAAAGCCACGGAATGGGGAAGTCGGAGGCCGGTGCGGCTGAGCTGATGGTTGCCGAGGCGATAGCCGAACCTGGCGCGAGTGCTGGACCTGAGGCGCGGCCGGAGCCCGATCCCGGCGAGCAGCGCACCAGCTCAGCTCGGCATCTCCCGAGCGACACAGATCCGCATCTTCCGAGCAACACAGCTCCGCATCTCCCGAGCAACACAGACCACCACCTCCGCTGGCCCGAAGCCGTGGCCATCACCCTCGCGCTCCTTCTCGGCGGCGCGGTGGCGACCGGAGTGTTCCGGCCGATGCTGCCCTGGCTGGGCTGAGCCGTGACCGTGCGCGGATTTCGTGCGGACATCGAGGGGCTGCGGGCCGTCGCCGTGGTGGCGGTGCTCGGCTTCCATGCCGCGGTGCCGGGGATGGCCGGCGGATACGTCGGCGTCGACGTGTTCTTCGTCATGTCCGGGTTCCTCATTACCGGGCAGGTGATGCGGCGCAGCGGGTTCTCGCTCGCCGAGTTCTACGCGCGGCGTGCGCGGCGCATCTTGCCGGCGGCGTCCGTCGTGCTGCTCTTCACCGGGGTGGCGACGTGGGCCTGGTTGCCGCCGCTGCGCCAGCAGGACGTCGCCTACGACCTGCTCACCGCCGCGCTCAACGGCGGCAACTGGCGCTTCGTCGCGGACCAGACCAATTACCTGGCCGCCTCGCGCGCGCCGAGTCCGTTGCTGCACTACTGGTCGCTGGGCGTCGAGGAGCAGTTCTACGTCATGTGGGCCCCGCTGGTCCTGCTCGCGATTGTGGCCGCACGTAAGCGGAACAGCTCCGTGCGGCGCTTCGTCCTCGCCGAGGTCCTGCTCCTGTCCGTGGTGTCGTTCGCGTTGTCACTGCACTGGACGCACACCTCCGCGCCGCTCGCCTACATGGGTTCGCCGTCGCGCGCGTGGCAGTTCGGCGCAGGTGCGATCCTGGCCGTGATACTCGACGGCCGATCGGTCGACCAGAACCCAAGCGGCCAGAAACGAAACGGCCTGAACCGAGTCCGCATCGCGGCCGGATTCGTCGGCGCGGCCCTCATCATCGCCGCGACCGTCACCTACGACAGCAAGACGCCGTACCCCGGAACCGCAGCCCTGCTACCGGTCATCGGCACGATCCTGGTCCTGTTCGCCGGAGCGGGGGAGTACCCGAAGTTCTCGATATCGGGGCTCCTCGCGAACAAGGCGCCGCGCGCCATCGGCCGCCTGTCCTTCGCCCTCTACCTCTGGCACTGGCCGATCCTCGTCCTGGTGCAAGCGCGCTGGGGCGACCTCCGGTGGGAACTGGCCGCGACGCTGGCAGCAGCCTCCGCGATCCCCGCCTACGCCACCATGCGCCTCGTCGAGCAGCCACTGCGCTTCTCGAAGCTCATCACCGAAGTCCCACGCCGCGGAATGGCCATCGGCGCGATCGCGGTGATGCTGCCCTTGGCAGCGGGCCTCGCGGTGGGCACCGGAGCGGCCCGCACCCTCGGCGACGCGCAACCCTTCGACATCAGAACCCTGCCAGCCGCGGCCGCCGCCGGCCCGCACCTCCTCGCCGCCCCGGCAGCCGACCGCACCGGCGGCCCGACCACGCCCACTCCCGCCCAAGCCCGCAAAGACTTCCCGCCCGACGGCGACTGCGAAGTGGCCCCCGCCGTCGCCATCAGCGAGCCCTGCCTCTTCATCCCGGCGCCGGCAGAGACATCCGATTCAACACAAACACCCATACAAACACCCACACAAACACCCACACCGACCGGCCTGGTCCGCGACCCGAACCCACC
>NZ_JAAFYZ010000083.1 GCF_018274385.1 Catenulispora pinistramenti
CCCTTGGACCGGCCCTCGGACTCGGACTCGGCGGCGTCGCCGGAGCCCGCGGTGGTGACGGACTTCGGCAGCTTCAGGAACACCACGGTGAGCAGCGACACGACCCCGGTGAACGCGGCGAACAGGAAGGGCAGCGCCCGCGAGATCCCGAACAGCGCGCCGCCCAACGGCGGCCCGGCCAGCTCGCACCCCTGCTGGCGCACCTGCTCGGCGGTGAGCGCGGCCGGCACCTGCTCCGGCGCCACGACCTGCCGGATCAGCAGGGTGCGGGCCCCGGCGAAGGGCTGGATGGCCCCGAGCGCGGCGGCGGTGAGCAGCAGGTGCCAGAAGGTCAGGGCACCGAGGAAGTAGGCGACGGCCACGGAGCCGGCCGCGACCGTGCGGACCCCCTCGGATACCAGGAGCAGGCGGCGCCGGTCCACGCGGTCCATCAGCTGGCCGACCGGCAGCGTCGCCGCCACCGAGAAGATGAGCTGGACAGTGGCGAACAGTCCGGCCCGCAGCGGCGAACCGGTCAGCGCCAGGATCACCAGCGGGTAGGCGATGTCGGCAGTTGAGAGGCCGAGCAGCGCGGTGACCGCGCCGCCCCACAGGAGGTTGAAGTTGCGGTTGCGGCGCAGGGGGAGCGGCTTGGCGGTGGGCCGCGCGGGATCGGCCGAGGCGGCGGCGGGATCGGCCGAGGCGGCGGCGGTCAGTTCGGCGCCGGCCGCGGTCTCGGTGGTTCCGGTGGGAAGCGCGCTGGCCGTGACCTGCGCGAACTCCTCCAGTATGTCGTCCATCGCCGCGTCCCCCGTCGGCTCGAGCGCTGTTGCGGTCATCGTGAACCCTCCCTGGTTCATGAACGTTCGCGTCAGCGCGACCATTCACCCTGCATCAATCATTCACGCTTGAGTGAATGATGACGCATCCGTGAGCGTCTGGCAAGATGGAAGCCATGGGCAGCGACAAGACGACCTCTGACCTAGCCGGGGTGTTCCACGTGGCGCGGCGCGCCGTCGAGGACGCCAGAACCCAGGTCGATCAGGCGCTCCGCGAGGTGCACGAGGAAGTCGCCGGCGCGCGCGAGCAGGTCGCGCTGTTGCAGGAAGTGGTGCGCACCGTCACCGACGTCGACACCATCAAGGCGCTCGCCGACCCCACGCGGCTGGCGATCCTGCGCGCGCTGACCCGTGACGGGCTGCCGAAGTCGGCCAAGGAGCTGGCCGAGGACCTCGACCAGCCGCAGACCAAGCTCTACCGGCACCTGAAGGTGCTGCAGGAGGCCGGCCTGATCGAGCCCGCCGAGACCCGGGTGGTCTCCGGCATCGTCGAGACCAAGTACCGGGCGATGCAGAGCCAGGTCTCCATCAACCCCGCCGAGAACCTCGACGAGACGCGCGAGGCCATGTTCAACGTGATCGCGGGGAGCCTGAACGACTACCGCGACCGGATGCTCCGGTCGGTCGAGTTCGACAAGCCGGAAGCGGACGAGGAGGCGGCGAAGAAGCGCGGGATCCTGATCAACCTGTCGGCGACCATCTCCGTCGAGCGCGCCGACGACTTCCAGCGCCGGCTGGAGGACCTGATCACCGAGTTCGACGAGTTCCCGCGGGACCCGGACGGCGTCCGGGTCGAAGGGCTGGTCTCCTGGTTCAGGCCCCGGATGCCTGAGGCCGCGCAAGCTCCTGCCCCCGGAGCAGAGTCCGCATAGGCGGCCGCTCCACCACCGTCACATCCGTCGAGCGCGGTGCGAAGCCCTCGGCCTCGCGGTGGAACTGCGTCATCAGCGTGTGCGGCTCGACGGCCTCCTCGCCGGGCACTATCCGCCCCTCGCGGTGCAGCCGCTCCCACGCCACCTGCATGATCTCGCTGGCCATCCGGCCCAGGCCGGCGTCGTCCTGGTGGTGGTGCAGCCGGACCCCGACGTCGACCTGCGCCATGCCGTCCAGCCCGACCAGCGCCAGGGTGTCGATCAGCATCGCGGTCTCGACGCCGTAGCCGGTCGGGAACGGCAGCCGCTCCAGCAGCGACCGGCGCGCCGCGTACTCCCCGCCCAGCGGCTGCACGAAACCGGCCAGCAGCGGCCAGTGCAGATTCAGGATCGGCCGCGCCACCAGCTCCGTGACCCGGCCGCCGCCGGCCGGCAGCACCGCGGAGCCGGCCACCAGCGGCCGGTCGTACATCGCCTTGACCAGGTGGATGTCCGGATCGGAGAGCAGCGGTCCGAGGACGCCGGTGACCACCGTGGAGGAGAACGCCTTCAGATCGGCGTCCACGAAGCACACCAGGTCGCCGGTGGTCGCGGCCAGCGAGCGCCACAGCACCTCGCCCTTGCCGCGCACCGAGGGGACGGCCGGCAGGATCTCGTCGCGGTGCAGCACCTTCGCCCCGGCCGCGGCGGCGTTCTCCGCGGTGCGGTCGGCCGAGCCGGAGTCCACCACCAGCAGTTCGTCGACCAGCGGGACGGCTTCCATCAGGTCCTCGCGGACGGCGGCGACGATCGCGCCGACCGTCTCCTCCTCGTCCAGTGCGGGCAGCACCACGCTGATCCGGGCCCCGGCGGCCCGCTTCGCGTCGAGCAGCCGCGCCAACGGCCAGTCCGACGCCTTCGAGGAGCGCGCGGTAAGCCACCGCTCCACCTCTTCCAGCACCGGGCTCTCCACTCTGAAATCGGTATCGGCGACCACTTCAAGAGTAGGCGACCGGACAGACCCGCCGCTGTCTCGGGATCCGGACGGGTAGGTCCCAAGAGCCTCTCCGAGGCTTACGCTCGATAGCGACAACTTCATAAAGCGCTCATCCAGAGGAGCTGAGGGACCGGCCCTGTGACGCTCCGGCAACCATCCGTTTCGCCGTTCTATTACGGCGCGGTGCGGTGCCAACTCCGGCCCACCCGGCAGCCGCCGAGCCGTGGGGAAGATGAGGAAAGGAACCTCGCGTCATGTCTGGCACCCTCTCAACGGTCGCCCCCTTCGGTCCCGCGGCGCATCTGTCCTGCCGTGAGTGCGGTCACACCACGGAGCTCGGCCCGAAGTTCGCCTGTGAAGAGTGTTTCGGCCCGCTGGAGATCTCCTACGACTTCGGGACCGTCACCCGCGAGCAGATCGAGGCGGGACCGGCGTCGATCTGGCGCTACGCCCCGCTGCTGCCGGTCCCGGCCGACGTCGCGACCCGGCCCACCACGAACCCCGGCTGGACCCGCCTGGTCCGCGCCCAGCACCTCGGCCGCGAACTGGGTCTGGCCAACCTCCATGTCAAGGACGACTCCGGCAACCCGACGCACTCCTTCAAGGACCGGGTCGTCGCGATCGCCGTCCAGGCCGCCCACGCCTTCGGCTACACCACTCTTTCCTGCTCCTCCACCGGCAACCTGGCCGGCGCGGTCGGAGCCGCGGCGGCGCGCGCGGGCCTGGACTCGTGTGTGTTCATCCCGTCGGACCTGGAGAAGGAGAAGATCGTCGTCGCCTCCGTCTACGGTGGCCGGCTGATCGCCATCGACGGCACCTACGACGAGGTCAACCGCTTCTGCAGTGAACTGATCGGCGACGAGCTCGGCGAGAAGTGGGGCTTCGTCAACGTGAACCTGCGGCCCTACTACGCCGAGGGTTCCAAGACCCTGGCGTACGAGATCGCCGAACAGCTCGGCTGGCGGCTGCCGGAGCAGATCGTGGTCCCGGTGGCCTCCGGCTCGCAGCTCACGAAGATCGACAAGGGCTTCCGCGAGCTGGTCAAGCTCGGCCTGGTCCAGGACACGCCGTACAAGGTGATCGGGGCCCAGGGCTCCGGCTGCGCCCCGGTCTCGCAGGCCTACAAGGACGGCATCGACGTCATCCGCCCGGTCAAGCAGCCCGACACCATCGCCAAGTCGCTGGCGATCGGCAACCCGGCCGACGGCCCCTACGTGCTGGATATCGCCCGGCGCTCCGGCGGCACCGTCGAGGACGTGACCGATGAGGAGATCCGCGCCGGCGTGAAGCTCTTGGCGCGCACCGAGGGCATCTTCGCCGAGACCGCCGGCGGCGTGACCGTCGGGGTGCTCAAGAAGCTCGCCGACGCCGGCCGGCTGGATCCCGACGCGCTGACCGTGGTCATCAACTCCGGCGATGGACTGAAGACCCTCGACGCGGTCTCCGATTGCGGGCCCACCGCCGTTATCAAGCCGTCCCTGGACGCCTTCCGCGCGACGCTCTGAACGTTCCGGCGAACCATACAGATAAGAGCTGTTCGCGCATTCTTCATCCCCACGATGCCCCGGAAGGGGATCAGGTAAGGAGCATGGCTATGAGCATCACCGTACGGATTCCCACCATCCTGCGTACTTACACCGACGGTAAGGCCGAGGTGTCGGTCGCGGGGGGTACCCTGGCGGAGGTGATCGACCAGCTGGAGGCAGACCACACCGGTATCCGCGCGCGGGTCCTGGACGACGACGGCAAGCTGCGGCGTTTCGTGAACGTGTACGTGAACGACGACGACGTGCGCTTCGCCGAGGGGCTGGGGACCGCGGTGCCGGAGAACGGCAACGTCTCCATCATCCCGGCCGTCGCAGGGGGCTGACGCGCCGGCACCCCGGTGTGCCCTGAGAAGGACCGGTTCCCGTATCGTTATCTACTCACCGTGTTCGGTGCGAGAAGATACGCGGGGATCGGTCCGTATTTGTCTGCGCACCACTTACGAACCTCTGAAATATCTCTGAGATTTAGGCCTGTTGTACCGTGCGTCACATTGGCTAGTCTCAGCGCCGGTCGAACGATTCGGCGAGATCCCTCCAGCTCAACCCTCTTGGTACGGCGGGTGGTACGGCGGCGAACGCAGACCCTGGCCCGCGGGGTGCGGGCCGGAAATGGGGTGGGTGTTCCACAGGGGGTAGCCCACTCCGTCTAGAGCCGGCAGCAAGGGGAGTACGGAATGGCTCAGGGCACCGTCAAGTGGTTCAACGCGGAGAAGGGCTACGGGTTCATCGCGGTCGACGGCGGGTCGGACGTCTTCGTCCACTACAGCGCGATCCAGATGGACGGATACCGCAGCCTGGAGGAGAACCAGCGGGTCGAGTTCGAGATCTCGCAGGGCCAGAAGGGCCCGCAGGCCGACATGGTCCGCGTCCTCGTCTAGCGATCCGCAGCCCGGCACCGGACCAGTTCGTCCCGCGCCGGTCTCCACCACCGGGTCGCGACCATTCGGGGTCACGCCGCCGCCCGTCCGTAGCAACCGCAAGCACCTACTCACCTTCAGGGCCCGCTCCCGTACTACGGGGCGGGCCCTGAAGTCTGTGGACATCTGCGGACAGTCTGTGGACCGGCTCGCGGGGCACTGGCTTGCACTCGCTGAGGGAGAGTGCTAATCATTGAGCTTGGCAGTCTCACACCGAGAGTGCCAAATGAGAGAACCTTTCAGGCGAGGCTCCCCGTCACCCGGTAGGGACCGGTCACGGCGGCGGGCCGTCCGTCGCGGGCGCCTGACGGTTCGCCAAGGATCCCTGGTGTGGGAGGTCTGTACCACAATGTCGAAGATCATCGCGTTTGACGAGGAAGCCCGGCGCGGCCTTGAGCGCGGCATGAACCAGCTTGCGGACGCGGTCAAGGTGACCCTGGGCCCGCGTGGCCGCAACGTCGTGCTGGAGAAGAAGTGGGGCGCCCCCACGATCACCAACGACGGCGTGTCGATCGCCAAGGAGATCGAGCTGGAGGACCCCTACGAGAAGATCGGCGCCGAGCTGGTCAAGGAAGTCGCCAAGAAGACCGACGACGTCGCCGGCGACGGCACCACCACCGCCACCGTGCTGGCCCAGGCGCTGGTCCGTGAGGGCCTGCGCAACGTGGCGGCCGGGGCGAACCCGATGGCGCTCAAGCGCGGCATCGAGGCCGCCGTGGAGGCCGTGTCCTCCGAGCTGTCCGGGATGGCCAAGGACGTCGAGACCCGCGAGCAGATCGCCGCGACCGCCTCGATCTCGGCCGCCGACACCGCGATCGGCGACATGATCGCCGAGGCGATGGACAAGGCCGGCAAGGAAGGCGTCATCACCGTCGAGGAGAGCAACACCTTCGGGCTGGAGCTGGAGCTCACCGAGGGCATGCGCTTCGACAAGGGCTACATCTCGCCCTACTTCGCCACCGACCTGGAGCGGATGGAGACGTCCTTCGACGACCCCTACCTGCTGATCGCGAACTCCAAGATCGGTAACGTCAAGGACGTGCTGCCGATCCTGGAGAAGGTGATGCAGAGCGGCAAGCCGCTGGTCATCATCGCCGAGGACGTCGAGGGCGAGGCGCTGGCCACCCTGGTCGTGAACAAGATCCGCGGCACCTTCAAGTCGGTCGCGGTCAAGGCCCCCGGCTTCGGCGACCGCCGCAAGGCCATGCTCGGCGACATCGCGATCCTGACCGGCGGCCAGGTCATCTCCGAGGAGGTCGGCCTGAAGCTGGACTCCGTCGGCCTGGAGATGCTGGGCAAGGCCCGCAAGGTCGTGGTGACCAAGGACGAGACCACGATCGTGGACGGCGACGGCGACAGCGACTCGATCGAGGGCCGCAAGAACCAGATCCGCGCCGAGATCGAGAAGTCGGACTCCGACTACGACCGCGAGAAGCTGCAGGAGCGGCTGGCCAAGCTGGCCGGCGGCGTCGCGGTGATCAAGGCCGGCGCGGCCACCGAGGTCGAGCTCAAGGAGCGCAAGCACCGCATCGAGGACGCGGTGCGCAACGCCAAGGCGGCCGTGGAGGAGGGCATCGTCGCCGGCGGCGGCGTGGCCCTGCTGCAGGCCGGCAAGCAGGCGTTCGAGAAGATCGACCTGGTGGGCGACGAGGCCACCGGCGCGAACATCGTGCGCCTGGCCCTGGAGGCCCCGCTGAAGCAGATCTCGGTCAACGCCGGCCTCGAGGGCGGCGTCGTGGTGGAGAAGGTCCGCAACCTGGACACCGGCTTCGGCCTGAACGCCGCCACCGGCGAGTACGTCGACATGATCAAGGCCGGCATCCTGGACCCGGCCAAGGTCACCCGCTCGGCGCTGCAGAACGCGGCCTCCATCGCCGCGCTGTTCCTGACCACCGAGGCCGTCATCGCCGACAAGCCGGAGAAGGCCTCGGCCCCGGCCGGCGGCGGCATGCCCGGCGGCGACATGGACTTCTGAGCCTGCGCTCAGGGTTCTGCCGCACTGGTTCACCCGCGGGCGGTTCCGGCTTCGGCCGGGGCCGCCCGCGGCGTTTTCGAACGGATCTATCGCTTTTCGGGTGAAATTTCCGGCTTCTCTTTCCAGCGCCGCGTATCGCATGTAAACCTCTGAGTATGACAGCGGCACGATGCCCCGGCGCCCACGGCGGTTGCGATCCCTTGACCAATGTCACGCAGCAAGAGCGACAACTCTTCTATGAGTTCGACGCGGAGCTTCACCCCAATTACCGCGCTCAACTCATCGCTCAGAGGATTGTGATCAGCCCACCGCCGCCCGGAAACCACGAACAGGCTGTGGCAGAGCTGAGCTACCGGCTGGCGTGCTACTCGGCAGTCGAGATCGAGATTTCGGGCTATCGAGGCCTTGAAACATCGTTCGGCAACTTCATCCCGGACATCACGGTCGCCGAGCCCGGCTCGTTCGCGGGCGCGCCGGCGTGGGGCACGTCGGTCGGGACGCTCATGCTCGTCGAAGTGACTTCGTCCGCGCCGCAGGATGATCGAGGGCCGAAACGCCGCGCGTATGCGGCGGCGGGGATTCCGCTCTACTTGCTGGTAGAGCGTGATCGTCAGGAGGTCGTGCTGTTCAGTCAGCCTGATGTCGAAGCGCAGGACTACCGTGCCGATGTTCGCGTTCCTTTCGGTTCAGACCTCGAACTTCCCGCGCCGTTCTCCTTCACCCTGACCGATTTCACCCCGCGGGCACTGCGGCCCCGCGAGCTCTGAGGTCCGCGCACCCGTTGCCCGTCGCCACCCTCCGTCCCGGCCCTTGTGCCTCCTCTCCGATCTCTGGCGTAATGAACACGTCAGTCTTCTGAGACGGGAGAGCGCATGGCCGCACCACCGCGCGGGCGCCACCGCATTCTCCGGTGGCTGAACCATCCGCGGCGGCTGGTGCGGTTGAGTCCGGGGCAGCGGCGGCGGTTCATCCTGGTGATCGGGAACACGATCGTCACGTCCGGGGCGATCGTGCTGCAGGTCTCCGCGCGCGGGAACCTCGTGGTGTGGACCCTCGCCCTGATCGCCGTCTCGCTGATCACCGGCATTCTCGCGATCGGGACCGAGTGGCTGATCGTCGAGGGTGCGGGGGCGGCGGTGGAGAGCGGGCGGCATCGGTGGCCGGATCCGGGTGTGGCCAACGGATCCGCGCCGGTGAGTCTGGAGTTGCCGCCCGCCGATGAGCAGTTCGTGGGGCGACGGCAGCAGCTCGACCAGTTGCGCGTCATGCTTCAGCGGGTCGCGAACGACGGGCGCGGGGCGCCGGTTCTCGCGTTGTACGGCATGGGTGGCGTCGGCAAGTCCTCGCTGGCGGTGCAGTTCGCTGAGGAGGTGCGCAGCGAATACCCCGGCGGCGTACTGCACCTCTCGCTCGGCGCCGGGACCACCGGGTTGGACGCGCCCGATCCCGCGACCGCCCTGGGCCGGCTGCTCTCCGCGCTCGGAGTCCGTACCGGTGAGGTGCCGCCGGAGGAGGACGCGCGGCGGCGGCTCTACCACGACTGCCTCGTCGGCCGGCGGGTGCTGGTGGTCCTCGACGACGCCAAGTCCGCGGCCCAGGTCCGTCCGCTGCTGGCCCGGGTCCGTGGCTGCGCGACGGTCATCACCAGCCGCCGCCCGCTGGGCCTGCTGGAAGCCGAGCCCTTCACCGTCGGCGGCCTGGACGACGACTCGCTCCGCGAGCTGCTGGTCCGCCAGGTCGGTGCCCGCCGGGTGGACGACGAGCCCGACGCCGCCCGGCAGATCATCCGCGCCTGTGGCGGTCTCCCGCTGGCCCTGCGCCTGGTCGCCGCCCGCCTGGCCGCCGACGAGCACCGCACGCTGGCCGAGCTGGCCGACCGCCTCAGCCTCGACGAGTTCCGCTCCGGCGACGTCCGCGTCCGCGACGCCATCGAGGTCTCCTACGCCGACCTCAGCCCCCGCAGCCGCCGGGCCTTCCGGCTGCTGACCCTGTTCCCGTCGATATCCCTGCGGGAGTGGGCCCCGGCCCCGCTGCTCGACATCCCGGTCGCCGACGCGTCGGCGGTGATGGAAGACCTGGTGGAGGCCCAGCTCCTGGAACGTGCGGGGCGGGGCATGCCCAACGGCGCGGAGTATCGCTTCCACGCCCTCGTCCGCGAATACGCCGAGGAGTGCCTCGCCGCCGAGGAGACCCCCGACGAGCGGCGCGCCGCCCTGGCCCGGCTGGGCGGCGCGTTCCTCACCCTGGCCGAATACGCCGAACATCTCACCGATCCGACCGTGCCCCGGCACGGCCGGGCCGGCGGCGCCCTGCCCTCCAGCGCCGAGCACTGGCACGTCGACGACCCCGACCTGCTCCGCTACGCCGAGTACGCCCCGACCCGCTGGCTGCTCGGCGACTGCCGCCGGCTGGGCCGCATGGTCGAGCGGGTCCACGACCAGCAGTTGTGGGACCTGTGCTGGGAGATATCCGTGGTCCTGGCCCGGGTGCTGGAGACCGTCTACACCGTCTGGAACCGCTGGGACGACGTGCTGCGCGCCGGGCTGGACGCCGCCACCCGGCGCGGCGACCGGCGCGCCGAGTCGATCATCCACCAGGGGTTCGGCGTCCTGTGCCACTACCAGGACCGCTTCGATGAGGCCGAGCAGCACTTCACGATCGGGCTGCGGCTGTGCCGCGAGATCGGCCACCGCCCCGGCGAGGCCTACACCCTGCGCTGGATCGGCCGCGGCCACTACTTCGCCGGGCACTTCGCCGCCGCCGTGCACGATCTCGAGCAGGCCCTGGAGCTCTCGCGCGGGCTGGGCAACAAGCTGGCCGAGGCGCGCGTGCTGCGCGACTTGTGCGAGGCCTACGCCGGTCTGCGCCGCTTCACCGATGCCGAGCAGGCGATCCGGGCCGCGCTGGCGTTGTTCGAGAGCGACGCCGTCGACCAGGGGGTGGACCAGAACGTGCGGCAGCCGGCCGAAGCCGCGCGGGCCCGGCGCGACCTCGGCATCCTGCTCAACCGCCGCTACAAGTTCGCCGAGGCCGAGCAGCAGCTGACGTCGGCCGTCGACACCCTGACCGAGCTCGGGCACTGGTACTGGCGCGCCTCGGCGGTCTTCGACCTGGCGATGCTGCGGCTGCGGCAGCGTCGGCCGGTCGAGGCCGAGGCGCTGATGTGGCAGTCGTTCGACACCTTCAACGACTCCGGCTACCGGTACTGGACCGCCGTCGTCGGCCGCCGCCTGGCGATGCTCCGGATGGAGCAGGGGCGGGTCGAGGAGGCCGTCGAGCTGATGATGCCGGTGCTGGAGACGTTCCAGCAGCTGGGATTGGGGCTGTGGGAGAGCTACACGTTGCGGGTGCTGGCCTGGGTGCGTCGCGAGCAGGGACGGCTGGACGTCGCCGACCAGCATCTGCAGGACGCGGCGGCACTGGCCGAGCGCTACGAGGATCCGTGGGGTCTGATGCGGGTGCGCTGGATGCAGGCCTCGGTGTGGATGGCGCAGGGGCGGGCGGCCGAGGCGGTGCGGCTGTACCGGGAGGCGGCGGCCACCGCGGCCCGGTACGAGGAGCCGTGGCAGGAGGCTGAGATTCTGGCCGACCTCGCGAAGGCCCTGCGGGCGACCGGCGATCGCGCGGCCGCGTCCCGGGCCGAGGCCGAGGCGAAGGAGGCGGCGGCGAGTTTCGAGCGGCAGCCGGATCGGCGGCGGGCGGGGCGGCGCAAGGGGTCGGTGCGGTCGCTGGGGCTGCCGGGGCTGCCGGGGCTGACGGCGGGGCGGCGCGAGCGGCTGCGGCGGTGAGTTTCGCAGGGCTCTGGGTAGCACCATAGGATCGCAGGGTTCTGGCCCGGCGCTTCCGCCAGGAGCGCCGGGTCCGGCCCTGCCCTACTGGCCGCGCGGGCGCCGGGGGTGCTTGGGACGCCGCAGCCCGGCGGTGGTGAGCCGGGCGAGCAACTCGCGGGACCGGACCGGCGTCGCCCCGGCCGCGACCGCCCGGTCGTAGAGGTGCGACGGCAGGTCGTAGTGGTCCCGCTCGAAGCCCCGCGCGGGGACGCCCAGCCGCTCGGCGAACTCGTGGAGCTCGGCGAATGATGTGTCGCTCACCAGATGCGACCACAGACGGCCGTGGCCGGGCCAGGTCGGCGGGTCGATGAGGATCACGGGGTCATCAAAGCACAGTCGTGGGGACGGCGAGGGGGCTGCCGCGACTGCCGCCTCGGCTTTGCGCCGCCGCTGCTGCTGCTGCGGCCGCAGCTTCGCGTCGTGCCCGCTGGGTCAGCTTCGCGCCGCCACGATCACACCTCCGCGCCGCGCCCGTCGGGTCAGCTTCGCGCCGCCGTGACCACAGCGGCCTGCACAGCGGCCTGCACGTCCGCCTCCACCAGCGCGGCATTGATCTGCGCGCCGGTGACGCTCGCCGCGCCCGCGGCCGCGATCACGCCGGCGCTCGGGTCGACGACGTTGCCCGCCGCCCACACGCCCGGGACCGAGGTGCGCCCCGCCACGCCGGTCTTGGTCCAGCCGGTGTCGGGGTCCTTCTCACAGCCGAGGGCGTCGAGCAGGGTGCCGTTGGATTCGAAGCGCGGCACCAGGAACACCGCCTCGCGCCGGACCCGCGTGCCGTCCGCCAGCTCGACCGCGCTCAGCCGGCCGTCCTCGGTCGCCAGCTGTCGCACCGGCCGCTCCTCGATCCGGACGCCGCGCGCCGTGAGCTTCGCGCGGTCCTCGTCCGCCAGCGGCTGGCCGTTCAGGAAGTACACCAGGTCGTCGGTCCACTGGCGCAGGAGCAGCGTGTGGTGGGTGGAGAACGGCCCGGTCGCCACCGTCGCCAGCGCCTGGTCCTGCACCTCCCAGCCGTGGCAGTACGGGCACACGTGCACGTCCGTGGCCCACAGCTCGCGCATCCCCGGGATCTGCGGCAGCACGTCGGTCAGGCCGGTGGCGACCAGCAGCTGCCGTCCGGTCGCCTCGCAGCCGCTGGCCAGCGACACGTGGAAGCCGTCCTCGGTGCGCTCGGCCTTCTCCACGTAGTCCGTCACGACCACGCCGCCGTAGGACAACACCTCGTCGCGCCCGCACGCCAGCAGCTCCAGCGGGGACATGCCGTCGCGGGACAGGAAGCCGTGCATGTGGTCGGCCTTGGCGTTGCGGGGGGCGCGGGAGTCCACGACGAGCACCCGGCGGCGGGCCCGGACGAGCATCAGGGCGGCGGACAGTCCCGCGGCGCCGCCGCCGACGATGACGGCGTCGTACTCGGGGCGCGTGATCTCGGCGCCGGTGTCGGAATCCTCGGTGTGCTGATCGTCGCTGGTCTGGGTCGACATGCGATCACCTCCGCCGCCGACGATGCGCCACCGGCGTGCCCCCGGGCAAGAAAACTTGCCGACTTGGCAAACTGGGAGCATGGACGACCAGCTCGCCGCCGACATCGGCACCCGCCTGCGCACCGCCCGCCGCACGAAGGCCCTGACCCTGGCCGACGCCGCGGCCGCCACCGGCATCTCGGTCAGCACCCTGTCCCGTCTGGAAACCGGCGGCCGCCGCGCGACCCTGGAGCAACTGCTACCGCTGGCCGACCTCTACGAGGCCGCGCTGGACGAACTCGTGGGCCGCGCCGAGCCACCCCGCAAGCAGGGCGACGGCCGCGTCATCATCCCCCTGACCAAGGAACCCGGCGGCCTGCGCGCCTACAAGATGACGCTCCCCCCGCGCCGAGACGACGACCCGAGCCCGGAACTGCGCACCCACGAAGGCTGGGAGTGGATGTACGTCCTCAGCGGCCGGCTGCGCGTGCTGCTCGCCGAGCACGACCTGACCCTCGGCAAGGGCGAGGCCGCCGAGTTCGACACGCACGTCCCGCACTGGTTCGGTGCCGCCGGTCCGGTGCCGGTGGAGCTGCTGACGCTGTTCGGGCCGCAGGGGGAGCGGGTGCATGTGCGGGCTCGCTCGCGCGGCCAGTGGGGGTAGTGGGGGTAGCGCTACTTCTCCAACGCCGCGAAGTGCTACCTCTCCAACGCCGCGATCTCAGCACTCAGATTCGCCCGAGCACGAGCGTCATACCGCCGCACCGCGACCGGCGTCCGGAACAACTCGGGCAACTCCAGCAACCCGCGCAGCACCGCGGCCCGTCCCGGCCGGAACAACTCGTCCGGGACCTCCGCGTACTCCTGCCGAATCGCCTCGGCGTAAGCGCCGTAGGCCGTGGCGTCGCCGCCGAGCACCGCGAGGTCGGCATCGCAGAGTACGGCGCCGTTGCGGTCCCCGTCGGCCACCGCGTGCCCCTTCGTCAGCCGCACCAGCCGCGCTACCTCCGCGACCCGCGCTTCGGGCACGCCCAGCACCGGTAGCTCCGCCTCGGCCAACTGCGCGCTCAGCTCCTCGTTGTCGGCGCTCGCCGCGCCGCCGTCGTACACCGCGTCGTGGAACCACGCCGCGAACCGCACCGCCGCCACGTCGTCGGCGAAGCCGCCGAACTCGTCCACGCCGTCCAGCACTCGGGTCAGGTGCTCCAGGGTGTGGTAGCGCCGATGCGGTTCGGCCCAGCGCGCGACCAGTTCGTTGCCCAGGCGGGTGCTCTCCGGGGTGATGCCCGCCAGGATCAGCCAGCGATCATGTAGCGACAGCGCCATGGTCGCAGCCTACGCCGATCGATCACGGCCGCAACGTGCGCGGGCGGGCAGGAGCGCGGGACGGGAAGACCGGCGCCCGCCGTACACCTCGCAGTCACCTGGCAACATCCGGACGCGCGCCTACCCCGCCGCCGCAGCCCTTCGGGCCTCCCGAGCCGTAGCCGCCCCCGAAGCCCGCGCCGCCATCGCCATGCACTCCGCCACAGTCCGCGCCGCCAACGCCGCCCGCACCTCCGCGATCGCCGACGGCGCCATCGACAGCGACCGCGCGCCCAGCCCGACCAGTACGCAGGCCAGCAGCGGATCGGCGGCGGCTTCCCCGCACACGCCGATCGGCTTCCCCGTCGCCTCTCCGGCGGCTCCGGCCGCCCCGATCAGCTTCAGCACCGCCGGGTGCCAAGGGTCCTGCAACCTGCCGACCGCGCCCAGCATCCGGTCGGCGGCCATCGTGTACTGAGTCAGGTCGTTGGTCCCGATCGAGGCGAATCCCGTGCGCCCGCCCAGGATCGCGCCGGCGGTCAGGGCCGAGGCCGGGGTCTCGACCATGATCCCGACCCGGCCGCCGGCCACGTCCAGGCCGCAGCCGGCGGCCAGGTCGCAGAACCACTCGGCCTCGGTGATCTCGTCCACCATCGGCGCCATCACCCAGATCTCGGGTGCGCTGGTGCCGGCCGCCTCCCGGATCGCCAGGAGCTGGGTGCGCAGTACCGCCTCGTTGCGTCCGTCGAAGGCCCGGAACGCCCGCAGCCCGCGGACTCCCAGCGCCGGGTTCGGCTCCTCGCCCAGCGGGACGAACGGCAGCGGCTTGTCCGCGCCGGCGTCCAGCGTCCGCACCACCACCCGGGCCCCGGCGGGGAAGGCGTCGAACACGTCCTTGTACGCCTTGACCTGCGCCTCGAACGTCGGCGGCGCTTCGGAGTCCAGGTACAGGAACTCGGTCCGGAACAGTCCCACGCCCTCGGCGTCGGCCGCCAGCGCCGACGGCACGTCGGCGGCGCCCCCGATGTTGGCCAGCAGCTTCACCGCGGTGCCGTCGGAGGTCCGGCCCGGCCCGGTGCGCGCGGACGCGGCCGCCGCGGCGCAGGAGCGCGTCACCGCGGCCTCCATCGCCTCGGTCGAGGGATGCCCGATCACCGTCCCGGCGGCGGCGTCCACCAGCACCGTCGTGTCGTCGGTCAGGGCCAGCACCCCGGCGGCGCCGACCACGGCCGGGATGCCCAGGGCCCGCGCCAGGATCGCGGTGTGCGAGGTCGGGCCGCCCTCGGCGGTGACCAGGGCCAGCACCAGGTGCGGGTCCAGCAGCGCGGTGTCGGCCGGGGCCAGGTCGGCGGCGACCAGGACGTAGGGCTCGGTGCGGTGCGGCAGCCCCGGCATCGGCACGCCGCTGGCGACCGCGACCGCCCGGGCCGCGAGGTCGGCGAGGTCGGCGACCCGGCCGGCCATGTAGTCGCCGAGGCCGGAGAACAGGTCGTGGTACTCGGCGAAGGTCTCGTGGATGGCGCGGGCCGCGGTCTTGCCGGCGTCGGTGCGGGCCCGGACGCCGTCTTCCAGCTCCGGGTCCTCGGCCATCATGGCCTGGGCTTCGAGCACGTCGGCGGTGGGGCCGCCGGCCGCCGCGCCCCGGGCGCGCAGGTCCGCGGCGACCGCGGCCAGGGCGGCGAAGGCTTTGGCGCGTTCGTCGCCGGCGTCGTCCGCGGCCGGCACGTCAGGGGGTTCCGGCGGCGGCTGGCCCATCCGCGCGACCGGTCCGGCCACCGCGGCGGTGCCGACCCCGACGCCCTCGAACTGGGCTTGCGGGGACTGGGCTCGCGGGGACCCGGCTTCCGTAGGCCCGGTTTCTGTAGGCCCGGTTTCTGTAGGCCCGGCTTCCGTAGGTTCAGTCTCGGCGGTTTCCGCGGCCGCTACCTCAGCCATCGAGGTCGGTCTCCAACAGGTCGGCCAGCTCGTCCACGGCCGCCGCCGCGCCCTCGCCCTCGGCCGCGGCCAGCGTCACCCGCTCCCCGCCGCGCACGTCCAGCGTCATGATCGCGAGCAGCGACTTGGCGTTCACCGGCGCGCCGCCGTCCCTGGCCAGGGTCACCGGTACCGGCAGCTCCTTGGCCTTGTTGACGAAGACGGCGGCCGGCCGGGCGTGCAGCCCGATCCTGGAGGCCACCGTCACGGTGCGCTGGGGCATATCAGGGTCCTTCGTTATGGGGCCGGGGCGGCTCAGCGCCAGTGGAACAGCTCATCGCCCGCGGCCACCGCGCCGGCCACGATCGCCTCGATGGCCGCGGTCTCGGCGTCCAGCGCGATCACCGGGCTGACCGGGGACAGCCCGCGGGCCTGCACGTCGGCCGGGTTCCAGGTCACGATCGGCTGGCCGGCCCGCAGTCGGTCGCCCTCGGCCGCGACCAGTTCGAACCCGACGCCCTCCAGGTTCACCGTGTCGATCCCGAGGTGGACCAGCACACCGCGGCCGTCCTCGGACTGCACGACGAAGGCGTGCGGCTTGAGCTTGACCAGCCGGCCGGCGATCGGGGCCACGGCGACCTGCGGCGCGCGCTCGGGGTCGACGGCGGCGCCGGGGCCGACCATCGAGCCGGCGAACACCGGGTCGGGGACCTCGGCCAGGCCGATGGCCCTGCCGGTCAGCGGGGAGGAGATGGAGATGTCCATGGTGCTCACTCGTGGTGCTCGGGGCGATGTCGCCGATGGGTGCGCACGCGGGCCGGTGCCGTACCGCGAGCCGGCTACATCAGGTCCTCGATGTCGTTGGCGATCGTGTCCGCCTCCGGACCCACCACCACCTGCACGTTGTTGCCGACCTTCATCACCCCGTGCGCTCCGGCCGCCTTCAGCGCGGCCTCGTTGACCTTGGAGCCGTCCCGGACCTCGGTGCGCAGCCGGGTGATGCAGGGCTCCAGCTCGACGATGTTGTCGGCGCCGCCCAGTCCGGCGATGATCTGCTCGGCCTTGCTCACGGGCACTCTCCTTGTTCCGCCGGGCCCGCGGTGCGGCGGGCCCGGGATGGTGACACATCGGACATTATTCCACTTGGCAGTCAAAGGCTTGATGACCGGTGGCCCGGTTGCGCCGTCTGTGGAACCAGGCGCCGTGCGGACCCGGCGGGCGGCGGGGGCACGACGCCTGCGAGTAGTTGACACCAGTTGACACCGATGTGGCGCCGGTGGTCTAGTCCGGTGACATGAGCGATGAGGCCGCGGGCATCGACCCGACCAGCTCCGTGCCCAAGCATCTGCAGCTCAAGGACCTCCTGGGCCGGATGATCGCGGACGGGCTGGAACCCGGCTCGCCCATCCCCTCCGAGCGGGATCTGGCCGAGCAGCACGGCCTGAGCCGGATGACGGTGCGCCAGGCGATCAACGCGCTCGTCGCCGACGGCCGGCTGGAGCGGCGCCTGGGCCGCGGCACCTACGTCGCGCAGCCGAAGATGGACGTGCAGATCCGTTTAGTGGGTTTCACCGAGGACATGCGCCGGCGCGGCATGACCGCCAGCTCCCGCACCCTGTCGTTCGAACGGATCCACGCCTCCAGCGCCCTGGCCGGCCACCTGGAGGTGGAGTCCGGCGAGCCGGTGGTCCGCCTGGTCCGGCTGCGCTACGCCGACGGCATCCCGATGGCCATCGAACGCACACACCTCCCGGAGCGGATCGTCCCGGGACTGGTGGAAGCGGGCGCGCCGGAGTCGCTGTACCGGTACCTTGCCCAGGAGTACGGGATCGTACTCACCTGGGGCGAACAGTCGATCGAGGCCGCCACGACCGCCGCCGAGGACGCGCCGCTTCTCGGTATTCGCTCTGACGGCGTAGTTCTGGTCATGGCGAGGCGTTCTTTTGCTGAAGATGTGCAAGTGGAATATGCGACGTCTGCTTATCGCGGGGACCGGTACCAGCTGTGGGTGCCGCTCGCGCAGGCAGCGCGTCCGATAGTCCGCAACCCGTAACCGAGCGGGGCACGCTCACCGACGCCAGCATCACGGGGCTGCGGGGCTTGGCATTACGTGGCACACCGAGAGGACCACCTGATGAGCGTAGAAGCTGCCGCGGCGGCCCCGGTCCCGGCTCCGAAGGAGCCCGGGTGGGGGAGCAAGACGTTCGCGGTGCTGCAGCGCATCGGCAAGTCCCTGATGCTGCCGATCGCCACGCTCCCGGCGGCCGGTCTGCTGGTCCGGTTCGGCCAGGACGACATGCTCGGACGCTTCCACAGCCTCAAGACCGTCGCGGCCGTCATGCAGGCCGGCGGCAACTCGCTGTTGAACAACCTCCCGGTGATCTTCGCCATCGGGGTGGCCATCGGCTTCGCCAAGAAGTCCGACGGCACCACCGCGGTCGCCGCCATCGTCGGCTACCTGGTCTACGACGCCGTCTCGATGCAGATGTTCGCCGGCTCCAAGCTCAAGTCCCAGGTCCTGGGCCTGGTGATCAAGAACGCCGACCAGGGCGTGAACGACGCGGTGCCGGCCGGCGGGCTGAAATTCGGGCTGGACATGAACCAGCCGAACCCCACCGGAGTCCTCGGCGGGATCCTGGTCGGCATCATGGCGGCGCTGCTGTGGCAGCGCTACTACCGGATCAAGCTGCCCACCTGGCTGGCGTTCTTCGGCGGCCGCCGCTTCGTGCCCATCGCCACGGCCGTGGCCTGCCTGTTCCTCGGGGTCCTGATGGGCTGGATCTGGTCCCCGATCGGCCAGGGCATCAACGACCTGTCGACCTGGATCACCCGCAACAGCACGATCGGCCTGTTCATCTACGGCACCCTGAACAGGTCCCTGATCCCGTTCGGCCTGCACCACATCCTGAACGCCTTCCCCTGGTTCCAGTTCGGCAGCTACACCAACGCCAACGGCACCTTCCACGGCGACATCGCCCGCTTCCTGAACGGCGACAAGACCGCCGGCCTGTTCCAGACCGGCTTCTTCCCGATCATGATGTTCGGCCTGCCCGGCGCGGCCCTGGCCATGTGGCGCGCCGCGCTGCCGGCCAAGCGCAAGGTGGCCGGCTCGATCATGATCTCGGCGGCGCTGACCTCCTTCGTCACCGGGGTCACCGAGCCGCTGGAGTTCTCGTTCATGTTCGTGGCGCCGGTGCTGTTCGCGATCCACGCGGTCCTGACCGGCATCTCGATGTCGCTGATGTGGAGCCTGGGCGCCAAGGACGGCTTCAACTTCTCCGCCGGCCTCATCGACTTCGCGCTGAACTGGGGCAAGGCGACCAAGCCCTGGCTGATCCTGATCGTCGGGCCGATCTACTTCCTCGTCTACTACGTGCTGTTCAGCTTCGCCATCAGATGGCTGAACCTGAAAACCCCCGGCCGGGAACCGGATCCGGAACTGGACGAGCTACCGACATCGACCTAGTGCGTGCGCGGATATGGCAGGCTGCCACCTATGTCTGATCCGACGCCCCTGCTGGAAGTCATCGCCGTCGACGCCGACGACGCCCGTGCCGCGGCCGCCGGCGGCGCCGACCGCCTGGAACTGGTCTCCTCGATGGAGCACTCGGGCTTCGACCCGGCCGTGGAGACTTTCGAGGCCGTCCGCGCGGCCGTGGACGTCCCCCTGCGGGTGATGATCCGCCGCCGCGCCGGGTTCTCGGCCGGCGGCGTCCAGGGCGTGGCCGAGCTGGTGCACGCGGCCGAGGCGCTGCGCCGGGCCGGCGCCGACGAGTTCGTCCTGGGCTGGCTGGACGAGGACGGCACGGTCGACATCGAGGCGGTCCGCGCGGTCCTGGACGCCCTCGGCGGCGCGAAGTGGACGTTCCACAAGGCGATCGACGCCGCTCCTGACCGGGCGGTCGTCTACGACGCCATCCGCAAGCTCCCGGGCCTGGACACCGTGCTGACCTCGGGCGGCTTCCCGGCCTCCGGCGACGGCCTGGAAGTGCTGCGCGCCGAGTCCGAGCGCGAGCGGGCGGCCGGCGGCCCCCGGGTGCTGGTCGGCGGCGGGCTGACGCGCGAGGCGCTGCCGGCGCTGCGGGCGGCCGGGCTGGACGCGTTCCACGTGGGGACCGCGGTGCGGGCGGCCGGGACGTGGGACTCGCCGGTGGATGTGGAGAAGGTCGCTTTGTGGCGGAAGGCGCTGGTCTGATCCAGGGCCGGGACCACTGAGCGAGCGAGGTCATTCACCCGTCGTCCATGTGCTAGGCTACTGCGCCTTGCCCGGTACGTACGGCGGTTCCACTCCTTACCGAACCGCACGGACCTCTGCCTGAAGAACCCCCAACACGCCCCGGCGCCATGTTGCCGTGCGCGCGTCTCTTCCTCTACTTCTTCAGGAGTCCGGCATGCCCGAATACAGTGACGCCGCCGATCCGATCGTCGTCACCGAGCAGTCCCACCTCGACGAGTCCCGCGCAGCGCTCAAGTCGATGCGCGAGGAGGCACTCACCCTGCGGGCCGAGGGCGGCAACGCCGTCTCGACCGAGAACCTTCTGGCGGCTCTGCGCAACCGTGCCAAAGCCCTGATGGACGATCCCAACATCCCGCTCTTCTTCGGCCGCCTCGACTACGGCGACACCCCCGAGGCCCACGAATTCCGGGGCGAGCACTACTACATCGGCCGCCGGCACGTGCACGACGCGTCCGGCGAGCCGATGGTCATCGACTGGCGCGCGCCGGTCTCGACCGCGTTCTACCGCGCCACCCCGAAGGTGCCGATGGGGCTGGACCGGCGCCGCCGCTTCGGCTTCGCCTACGGTGCCATCACCGGTTACGAAGACGAGCCGCTGTCCGATCCCGCCGCCGCCGTCGCCCCGGCCGGCCGGCCCGGGGCCAGCCGCATCCTGACCGACGAGATCGAGCGTCCGCGCTCCGGGCCGATGCGCGACATCGTGTCGACCATCCAGCCCGAGCAGGACGAGATCGTGCGGGCCGACGTGGGCGTCAGCGTCTGCGTCCAGGGCGCGCCGGGCACCGGGAAGACCGCGGTCGGCCTGCACCGCGTCGCCTTCCTGCTCTACGCGCACCGCGACCGGCTGCGCCGCGGCGGCTCGCTGGTCGTCGGCCCCAACAAGGAGTTCCTGAAGTACATCGAGCAGGTCCTGCCCGCGCTCGGTGAGATCGAGGTCGGCCAGACCACGGTGGACGACCTGGTGGCCCGGGTGAAGATCACGGCTGCCGACCCGCCGGAGTCCGGGGTGGTCAAGGGCGATGCCCGCATGGCCCGGGTACTCCACAACAGCATCTGGTCCCGCCTGCGCTCCGCCCGGGAGGCGCTGCCCGACGGCATCATGATCGTCCGCGGCTCCCGGCGCTGGCGGGTCCCGGCGTCCGAGCTGGACGAGTTGGTCGCGGCGACCACGGAGCGCGACGTCCGCTACGGCGCCGGCCGCGCCATGCTCGCGCCGCGCATCGCGCACGCGATCCTCTACCGCATGGAGGTCGCCGGCGAGACCACCGACGACCGCACGCAGAACGCCGTCGCCCGCACCAGCGAGGTGCGCAAGGCCGTGGACCTGCTCTGGCCGGCCATCGACCCGGTGAAGGTGGTCTTCGAGCTCTACGCGAACCCCGAGGCGCTGGCGGCCGCCGCCGAAGGGATCCTCACCTCCGAAGAGCAGGCCTCGATCCTGTGGACCGCGACCCGCCCGAAGGCCCCGCGCACCCCGGGCACCGCCAAGTGGTCCAGCGCCGACGCGGTCCTCATCGATGAGGCCCACGACCAGCTCGACCGGCTGCCCTCGCTGGCGCACGTCGTCCTCGACGAAGCCCAGGACCTGTCGGCGATGCAGTACCGCGCCGTCGGCCGCCGCTGCTCGACCGGCAGCGTCACCGTCCTCGGCGACATCGCGCAGGGCACCACGCCCTGGGCGACCCCGTCCTGGGCCGAGACGCTGAAGCACCTCGGCAAGCCGGAGGCGGTGATCGAGGAGCTGACCCTGGGCTTCCGGGTGCCGCGCCAGATCATCGACTTCGCCGCCAAGCTCCTGCCCGACGCCGCCCCCGGCCTGCTGCCCCCGACCTCGGTCCGCCAGCAGGGCGGCGCACTGGAGATCGACGCGGTCCCCGACGAAACAGACCTCATCGAAGCGACGGTCACCGCCGCCCAACTCGCCCTGGAACTCCAGGAAGGCTCGGTCGGCCTGATCACCGCCGACGCCCGGGCCGCCGAGGTCGCCGCCGCCCTGGACGCCGCCGGCGTCGAGCACACCGTGCTCGGCTCCGAGCCCGCGGCCCCGGCCATCGAGGGCGCCACCGAGACCGAGGCCGAACTGGTCGAGTCGCTACTCGCCGACGCGGTCGGCCCGCGGCTGGTCGTGGTGCCCGCGACGCTGGCCAAGGGCCTGGAGTACGACCAGGTACTGGTGCTGGAACCGGCCGAGATCGTCGCCGCCGAGCCTCGGGGGCTGCGGCGGCTGTATGTGGTGCTGACCCGCGCGGTGTCGCGGCTGCATGTGGTGCACAGCGCGCCGCTGCCGGCGCAGCTGAGCTGAAGCCCGCAGAACGCGCAGCGGGGCCCGGTTGACCCGAGCCCCACTCGCACTTGGGGACGGGGCTCGAAACGACTTTGCCGTCCATAACCGAAACGACTTTGCCGCCCATAAGAAGGCCCGCGCGAGACCGGTGTGTAGGCATGGCGGTGTGCGACAGGGCGCGGTGCTTGAAGGTCGGGATGAGCGATCGCCTGTTGCCTGCGGGGTCCACTGCCGTGGTGGAGCAGGTCGTGTCAGGGCGCTGGTTCTCGGTCTCCCGCATGTTCGGCGCGGAGGGCACAATGCTGTGCTGGTATGTGAACTTCGAGCGTCCGCCATCATGGCGCGGCGACGGCTGGGACACGTGCGACCTCGATCTCGACCTGGTGGTCGAGCCGGACGGGTCATGGCGGTGGAAGGACGAGGACGAGTATGGACACGGCCGCAGGCTCGGGCTGATCACCGATGCTGAGCACAAGGCCGTACAGGCGGCGCGGGATGAGGCCGTCGCTATGGTCGAGGCGCGCAGAGGCCTGTTCGCAGAGAGCGCTGAGGAGCGCTGGCTGCCGGATCCGAGGTGGGCGATACCTTCTCTGGGCTGACGCGGAGCGCGAGCAAGGTGCCGAACGGTACCCGCCCGGTCGTCAAGCCGCCTGGGGCTGATCGGGGTTCGGGTCTTTTTGGAGGGCTGGCGTTTGGGGGCCGGGTTGCGGTTTTGGTCGTGGGTTTCAAAGCTTTTTACGGCCTTCGGTCATAGTTATGCCGGTTCGGGGTTCGGGGTGGTGGGTCTGTGTCTCGGCCGCCGGTTCGCGTGTTCACGACCCCGCCGCACCTCAGGCCTCTTCAACTCCAGCAAGTCCGGGCAAGGGCAAGATCAACGGCAAAGTCAAGGTCAAGGGCTGTGATGAAGGGCCGGGCCTCCGGCGGGCCTCGGCAACCTCAGGGAAACTAGCGCGGTTCCCTGGGGTGGCTGGGTGAGTCTCAGCGGCTGCGGTTTGTGGGGTGGTGCGGTCCGTTCCCCTCGGTCGCGTCGTCAGCCCGGGGGGTACAGCACCGGTGTCCGGGGGTAAAGTCCGCGCGCGGCGGTTGGCCGTCCGAGGTGCGGTTTTGTGCAGCGCGAACTTGACCCCCGGCCACCGGCACTGTAGGCGAAGCCCTGCCGACGCGACCGAGGGGAACGAACCGAAAACCAGCCGGAGAAATACAAAACGCAGGGTCCGAGGGCACCGGTTGGTTGATGCCGCTGCCGCTGCCGGTGAGGTGCTGGCGGCGGGCCCGTGGTCAGCTGGTCGAGAACATGCCCGGGTGCGGTAGGCGGCATGCCTTGGTGGCTAGACCAATCTGTCATCCGGCGGCAGCGATCTTGGCAGCCAGACGAGCCCGCGCCCACACCTGCGGCCGCACCCGCCAGCTCGGAATGAGCACCCTGCGACTGTCGCGTTGCCAGCGCCCGACCAGCGGCCGAATCCGCCGAGTCGCCGGTATCGAACCACTGGGCTTTGCCATTCTTCCGGCTGGTTTTCGGTTCGTTCCCCTCGGTCGCGTCGGCAGGGCTTCGCCTACAGTGCCGGTGGCCGGGGGTCAAGTTCGCGCTGTGCGAAACCGCCGCCCACCTGCATGACCGCCGCGCGCGGACTTTACCCCCGGACACCGGTGCTGTACCCCCCGGGCTGACGACGCGACCGAGGGGAACGGACCGCACCACCCCACAAACCGCAGCCGCTGAGACTCACCCAGCCACCCTAGGGAACCGCGCTAGTTTCCCTGAGGTTGCCGAGGCCCGCCGGAGGCCCGGCCCTTCACCACAGCCCTTGACTTTGATCTTGCTTGTGCCTCTTGATCTTGCTCTTGATCTGGCCTGTGCCCTTCTCCCAACTTGCTGGAGTTGAAGAGGCCTGAGGTGGGGCGGGGTTGTGAACGCGAAAACCGGCAGCCGACAGACACACCCACCGCCCCGAACCCCGAACCGGCACAACTATGACCGAAGGCCGTAAAAAGCCTTGAACCCAACTGCTGCGCAGGGCAGCGGGAGCCCGCTGCCCTGCCGATCTCTCAGATCTCTTTACCAGCGAACACATCGTCCGCATCGGCGATGCGGTACGCGTACCCCTGCTCCGCCAGGAACCGCTGCCGGTGCGCCGCGTACTCCTGGTCCACGGTGTCGCGCGAGACCACCGCGTAGAAGCGGGCGCCGCGGCCGTCGGCCTTCGGGCGCAGTACGCGGCCTAGTCGCTGTGCCTCCTCCTGGCGGGAGCCGAAGGTGCCGGACACTTGGATCGCGACGCTGGCCTCGGGGAGGTCCACGGAGAAGTTCGCGACCTTCGAGACCACCAGGGTGGGGATCTCGCCGGTGCGGAAGCCTTCGTAGAGGCGCTCGCGTTCCTTGACTGGGGTGGTGCCCTTCAGGACTGGTGCGCTGAGGCGCTCGCCGAGGTCGTCCAGTTGTTCCAGGTACTGGCCGATGACCAGGGTTGGCTCGCCGGCGTGCTTCTTCACCAGGGCTTCGACCAGTTTTGCCTTGGTGGCGGTGGTTGAGGCGAGGCGGTACTTCTCCTCCGGTTCGGAGCTGGCGTACCGCAGGCGTTCGTGGTCGGTGAGGGTGACGCGGACCTCGACGCAGTCCGCCGGGGCGATGTAGCCCTGGGCCTCGATGTCCTTCCAGGGGGCGTCGAAGCGCTTGGGGCCGATCAGGGAGAAGACCTCGCCTTCCAGGCCGTCCTCGCGGACCAGGGTGGCGGTCAGGCCCAGGCGGCGGCGGGATTGGATGTCCGCGGTGAAGCGGAAGACCGGGGCCGGGAGCAGGTGGACCTCGTCGTAGACGATCAGGCCCCAGTCGCGGGCGTCGAACAGTTCCAGGTTGGCGTAGACGCCCTTGGTCTTGCGGGTGAGGACCTGGTAGGTGGCGATGGTGACCGGGCGGATCTCCTTGCGGGCGCCCGAGTACTCGCCGATCTCGTCCTCGGTCAGGGTGGTGCGCTTCAGCAGTTCCCGGCGCCATTGGTGGACGCTCACCGTGTTGGTGACCAGGATCAGCGTCGTGGCCGCCACGCCGGCCATCGCGGCTGCGCCGACGATGGTCTTGCCGGCGCCGCAGGGCAGCACGATCACGCCGGAGCCGCCGTGCCGGAAGCCCTCGGCGGCCTCCTTCTGGTACGGGCGCAGGGTCCAGCCGTCCTCGCGGAGTGCGATGTCGTGGCGTTCGCCGTCCACGTAGCCGGCCAGGTCCTCGGCCGGCCAGCCGACCTTGAGCAGGACCTGCTTGAGGGTCCCGCGCTCGGAGGGGTGGACCTTGATGGTGTGCTCGTCGACGCGGGCGCCGATCAGCGGCTGCACCTTCTTGTGCCGGATCACTTCCTCCAGCACCGGGACGTCTGTCGTCTCCAGGACCAGACCGTGGGTCGGGTGCTGGAGCAGCCGCAGGCGGCCGTAGCGGTCCATGGTGTCGGCGATGTCGACCAGCAGCGAGTGCGGCACCGGGTAGCGGGTGTGGCGCAGCAGGGCGTCGATGACCTGCTCGGCGTCGTGGCCGGCGGCGCGGGCGTTCCACAAGGCCAGCGGTGTGATGCGGTAGGTGTGGATGTGCTCGGGGGAGCGCTCCAGTTCGGCGAACGGGGCGATGTCCCGGCGGCACTCCTCGGCCTGCGGGTGGTCGATCTCGAGCAGGAGGGTCTTGTCGGACTGGACGATCAAGCAGGTCACGCATACCTCCGGGCGCGGCGCTGGGGTCGGGCGACGGGCATCCTTCTAGTGTCGCTCATCGCGGCGGTCCGCAGCACCACACATCCGGTGTGGACGGCTCTGCTCCCGGTCGGCGATGCCGGTCACGTCCGGGCGACGCCCGGTATCCGTTCCCGGACCAGCGCGTACAACGGTACCGAGACCGCCATGATTCCGGCGGCGGTGTACACCCCGGGCGCCCAGCTGCCGGTGGAGTCCCGCAGCACGCCGCTGACCACCGGGCTGGCCACCGCCCCGATCTCGGCGATCAGGTTGAACACGCCGAACACCGCGCCCCGGTCGGCGTCCGGCACCTGGTCGCCCAGGATGCTGTGGACGATCGGCTGCAGCGCGTTGAAGAACAGCCCCGAGGTGAACAGGATCAGCCCGAGAAGCAGCAGTGAGGGGTGCCCGGCCTGCAACGAGATGCCGAAGGCGACGGCCAGCACGGTGTGCACCACCGCACAGGTGATCGCCAGCGGCTTGCGCCCCTTGCCGGCCCGCACCCGCCGGTCGGCGATCCACCCGCCGACCGGGAAGCCGATGATCCCGGCCCCGGCGTTGAACGCGGCGGTCAGCGCCGCGGACGTCAGGCTGCTGTGCGCGGCCTCCGAGACGATCTCCACCGACCAGTAGGAGAAGAACCACAGGTTCCACATCACCGCGATGAACGCGATGTAGAGCAGCCACAGGTCCTTGGTCAGCAGGGTCTTGGCCCGTCCGGTCCGGGTCAGGTCCCGCACCACGAACGCGATCATCACCGCGGCCAGCACCCCGGACCCGATCGCGGTCTCCCACGCGGTCCAGCCGGCCTTGTCCGAGATCAGGTACAGCGCGGTGATCGCGGCCGCGCACGGCACCGAGTAGCCGATCAGCCGCAGCAGCGGCGGCCCCAGGCGCAGCGGCCGGTCGCCCCGGGCCCGGAAGAACAGCCAGGTGGCGGCGCCGACCAGCAGCGAGAACGCGCCGAACAGGTACAGCGGCATGCTCCAGGCCCGGGCGCCGAAGCCCGCCGACTTGCCCCAGTCGATCATGTAGGGGGTGGCGATCGTGGCGATGGTCAGGCCGATGGACAGGCCGGAGACGGCCACGCCGAGCCCGATGGTCCGGCGACGCGGTGGCGTGTGCGCGATGACCAGGACCCGGTCGTTGGAGTAGAAGACGCCCTCGCCCAGGCCGGTCAGCACGCGGGCCACCACGAACACCACCAGCCCGGTGGCCAGGCCCGAGACCAGCGTCAGCACCCCGGCCCACAGCAGCGACAGCACCAGCATCTCGCGGTGCCCGTACCGGTCGCCGAGCCGGCCGCCCGCGTACTGCGTGAGCATGTAGCCGGTGAAGAACATCGACCCGATCAGCCCGCCGAGCGCCGCCGGATGGGCCGAGCTGCCGATGAAGCCGCCCTTGTCGTGGATCATCCACGCCACGACGGGCCCGGTGACGGTCCGGTCCGCGTAGCTGACCAGCCAGCCGAACAGCAGGAGCAGCCACAGTTTCTGGTAGCTCCCGGTGAAGACCGGCCGCGGGCCCCCCGCCGCGCGGCTGGTCTGCTCGGCGTCTGGCTGCCGCGCTCCGACGACCTCGCTCATATCGCTCCTCGGCGCGTTGGGTAAGCGCTTTCCCGCTTTCCAGACACCATGCCCGCCGATATCAAGATGGTCAAGGGTTTTCCGGCAGGTGACGGAGGTGTCACCGATCGGAGTCGGCTGGCTCGCTCACCGAACCAAGCGAGAACGGGATCTCCCCGGCGTCCTGCCGAAGGGCGCCGGGGAGATCTCAGGGTTCGATGGTTCCCGCGCGGACCAGCGGCTTATTCGGCGGCGTCCCCGCCCGGCTTCCGGTCCGGCGCCGGCTGCTTCTGCCAGGGATGCGGCCCGTCCAGCGGCCGGTACTCCACCCCGAGCGCGTCCAGCCGCTCCAGGTGCTTCTCCAGCCGCGTCCGGAACTCCGCGAACTCCCGCCCCGGCGCCGACCACACCGTCTCGCTGAACGCCGCCAGCCGCGGCCAGGCCTGGTAGTCGTGGACGCGGGCGTCCGGGATGTACTCGCTCCACAGCGTGGCCTCGGAGCCGATCACGTGCCCGACGAGCTCTTCGGGCATTCCCTCGGGCACCGGATCGAAGCTGTACGCCTGCTCCAGCGACGTCGGCGCGGCGAACGGCGCACCCGGCTCGCCCGGCGCGTCGGACTGCCGGTAGTCGAAGTAGACCCACTTCGTCGGGCTGGTCAGGGTGTCGTGCCCGCGCCGGGCCGCCTCGACCGCGCCGTCGGTGCCGCGCCAGGACGACACCACGGTGCCCGGGAACAGCTCGCCCTCCAGGATCTCGTCCCAGCCCAGCAGTTTGCGGCCCTTGTCCGCGACGTGCTCGCTCACCTGGTGCATGAACCAGGCTTGCAGGTCCTCCTCGGTCTTCAACCCGAGTTCGGCCTTGCGTTCCTGGGCCCGCGCGCTGGCCCGCCACTCGTCCTTGGGGCACTCGTCGCCGCCCAGGCAGACGAACTCGCCGGGGAACAGGTCGCAGACCTCGTCCATGACGTTCTTGTAGAACTCGACGGTCGCGTCCTCGACGTTCAGCACCGACTTGGCGATCCCGAACCGGGTCCACACCTCGCGCGGCTGCTGCGCGCTCGGCACGTCCTGGTTGCCCAGTTCCGGGTACGCGGCGATGGCGGCCGTGGAGTGCCCGGGGATGTCGATCTCCGGGACGATCGTGATGTGCCGCTCGGCGGCGTAGTCCACGATCTCGCGGATGTCGTCCTGGGTGTAGAAACCGCCGTGCGGCCGGCCGTCGCCCAACGTCTCCCGGCGCCAGCCGCCGACCTCGGTGAGCTTCGGGTAGCGCTTGATCTCGATCCGCCAGCCCTGGTCCTCGGTCAGGTGGAAGTGCAGGACGTTCAGCTTGTGGAAGGCCATCAGGTCCAGGAAGCGCAGCACGTCGCGCTTGGGCAGGAAGTGCCGGGCCACGTCCAGCATCGCCCCGCGCCAGCGGAAGCGCGGCAGGTCGATGATGTCCACGTGCGGGATCGGCCAGGCCTGGTCGCCGCCGTTGTTGCGCAGGGCCCCGGGCGGCAGCAGCTGCTTCAGGGTCTGCTCGGCGTGGAACAGGCCGGCGGGCGAGGAGATCTGGAAGGTGACGCCCTCATCGGTGACGGTCAGCCGGTAGCCGTCCGGACCCAGTTCGGGCAGGCCTTCCTGGAGGTCGACGACGACGTCGGAGCCGAACATGAGTTGTCCGGTCCCGACCTGTACGTGAAAAGGCTTGGGGATGATCGAGATCTCTGGCGCGTCCATCCCGACAAGATCTCACGGATCGTTCATCGATAAAACGATAAAAGCTGGCGGGCCGTTTTGGGCCCGCCAGCTTGATAAATCGGGGGAGTGAGAGCGCTCGGACTCAGACGGCGACGAGTTCTTCCAGCTCCTCTTCCGCCTCTGCCTCGGTCTCGCTCTCGGACACCCGGTGCCGCCTCTCGGCCACCGCCGCCGCGCCGACCGTCAGCGCCCCCACGCCGACCCAGCCGACGAGCGTCCAGGCGTGCCGGGCCAGACCGGTCCCGCCGAAGTACAGCAGGCTCCGCACGCCCTCGACGAGGCCCGCGCCGTTCCAGAAGGCGTGCAGTCCGCCGAAGAAGCCGTCCTGCAACTCGGGCTGGAACAGTCCGCCGGAGCTGGTGAAGTTCAGCATCACGAACAGCACCATCATCACCAGCGTGGTCCACCGCTTCAGGAACGGGTGCAGGCCCACGCCGATCAGCAGGATTGCCGCCGAGTAGAGCCAGGCCAGGCCCCACACCCCGGCCAGGCTGTGGTGCGCGAGGTGGAACACCGGGCCGGCCAGTGCCGCACCGATCAGGCTGACCGCGGTCGCGGTGCCCAGCGCCAGCGCGGTCTTGCGCTTGAGCGACCAGCCGGTGGCGCCCGCGCCGATCGCGGCGACCGCGCTGTAGGACCCGATGCTCACCGCGATCATCAGGAAGAAGGGCCCTGAGTTGGTCGGGTCGTCGGCGGTGGTCGGGGCGACGTCGGTGACGGCCAGCGGCTTGTCCTCGACGGCGGCGACGGTGGTGAAGACCTTGGCGGCGACGGTGGCCGAGGAGTCGCTGTTCCCCTCGGCTATGTACAGCTGCGGCTTCGCCGGGTCCGGGACGAACGCGCCGACCAGATCGCGGCTGTGCAGCCGGGCCACCGCGGCGTCGGTACTCGGCAGCGTGGAGACGGCCAGTGTGTCGCCGGCCTTGCTCTGGATCGCCTGCGCGACCGCCGTCACCTGCGGGCCCTGGCCGATCACGGCCACCTTCACGTGGTGCGGGTGCGGGACCATGAACGCGCTCATGTAGGCCAGCCCCATCCCGATGCACATCAGGAGCGGGGTGATCAGGTGCACGAGGACGTGGCGGACCGAGGCCGCCTGCGCGTTCGGCTGCTGCTGGACCGGGTTCGTCGCCGGGTTCGGGGCCGGGTTCATCGGCTGGTGCCTTCTTCCTCCGAATGACCGCTGGTGGTCGCTAGTCGGTTGCTAACTACAACCTAGCTATAGATGTACTATACAACTATCCGGAGGGAGTGGAGACCGTGACCGACAGTGAGACGCGTCACCGCGAGGCGGTGGACGCCATCCAGCGGGAGATGACCGTTTTCGCGCGCCGGGCGCGGGCCTTCGCCGGCCGGCTGCACCCGGAGCTGACGCTGGTCTCCTACACGCTGCTGGCGCATCTTGAGGACTCCGGCGGTTGTCTGGCCAAGGATCTGGCCGCGCGCTACGGGTTGGACAAGTCGACGGTAAGCCGCCAAGTGCGGGCACTTGAACAGCTCGGTTTCCTGGAGCGCCGATCCGCGCCGGAGGACCATCGCGCGCAGATGCTGCACCTGACGCCGGCCGGGACCGACATCCTGGCGCAGGTCACCGAGAGCCGGCACGCCGCGGTCGCCGAGCGGTTGGCCGGCTGGGGCGACGCTGACGTGGCCGGATTCGCCGAGCTGCTGATCCGCTACAACGCCGGTCCCGAAACGTCCGGTGACGGTTCGATCACCCAGGAGTATTCCAACCCTGACATCACCGAAACAGTGCGCTGACCGGGTATCGGGTCCGCGCGGGGTCCGGCGGAAGCAAAGGGCTGCTTTGCACGTGCAAAGGGTCTGTGCATTTGCTGGTTCGGCGCTTACGCTGTGCAGGGTGGACGTGTCCCTGTTGGAGGCCTTCGAACCGGTGGCCCATGACCTGCGTGCCGCGGGTCTGGACTGCCAGCTGACGGAGGACCCGAACCCGGGCGAGTCGGCGGCCGGCGCCACCGCCGTGCTGATCGTCTCCGGTGTCAAGGTGGGGCGGCTGACCTTGGGGGTGTCGGTCCTGGACACCGCCTCGCGCACGCTTTATCTGGCCGCGCAGACCCAGCGCCTGGTGCAGGGCAACCTGTCGATCGGCGGCCGGCTCATCGAGTGGCCGCCGTGCCTGCCCAGCCACGCGCATCCGATGATGGCCACCCGGGGGCAGCGGACGCCGCTGTGGACGTGTCCGCTGGGCGGGTCGGTGGCGGTGCCGATCGGGCAGCATCCGTAGGGTCCGCAAGGGATTCCGGCTCCATCGCAGTGCCCTGCTGAACTGCTGACCTGAGTCATGGTGTGCCGCGCTGAGCCGTGCCGCGCTGAGCCGTGCCATGCTGTGCCGCGCTCTGTCCTGCGGTGCCCCGCCATGGCGTTCAGCGCGGCGCGTAAGCCCTGAGGAAGAAGTCCACGCCCTGCGCGACCCGGCGCTGGAACTCGGCCTCGAAGTCCGCTCCCGGCTCGATCCGCCGCACCGCCGATCCGGCCATCGCCGTGAGCTGATACGCCAGCAGGTCCGGGACGTCCAGCACTTCGGCGGGCACGTCCAGCAGCCCGGCGCGGGCCAGTGCGGACAGCAGCCGGTTCAGGCGCGGCATGGTGCGGCTCGGGCCGTTGGTGAACCAGCGCTGCTGGAGGTACGGGTGGTGCTCGGACTCGGCGTCGACCAGCTTGCGCAGGGCCACCAGCGGGCCGGTGTAGACCACGCGGATCCATTCGCCGGCCAGTTGCAGGAGGGCCGCGCGCAGGTCTTCGGGGCCGGCGAGCTTCGAGGGGTCCGGGAAGTCGCGGTCCATCAGTTCCATGACGTGCGCGACGGTGCGGTCCTGCACGTCGTCGGTCATCGCCATGAACAGGCGCTCTTTGTCCCCGAAGTGGTTGTAGACGGTCTGTTTCGAGACCTTCGCCTCGGCCGCGATCGCGTCGATGCCGGCGCGGGTGAAGCCGTCGCGCAGGAACACCGTGCCGGCGGCGTCCAGGATCGCTCGGCGCTTCCTCGGGTTGCCCTGGGGCTCCTGGGGTTCCTGCTGCGCTCGGGGTTCCTCGGCGGTCGCGGTCATGCGGTCATTCTCCTCGCTCGGAAGTCCGTTGCGGAGTTGGACTCCTCAGTCTAATCTCTTGGACTGTTGAGTCTAAAAATATGGACTCGCTAGTCCATCTATCGGGGAGGAACGATGAACCCTCAGCCGTCCGGCGACCGGCTGCCCCGCGAGTACCTGAAGATCGGCTTCGCGCTGGTCCTCGGGGCCGCCATGGCGATGCTCGACGCCACCGTGGTCGCGGTCGCGACCCGTACCCTGGCGGAGCGCTTCGGCTCGCCGCTGTCCGCCGTGGCCTGGGTGTCCACGGCCTATCTGCTCACCATGTCCGTGGTGGTCCCGCTGGCCGGCTGGGCCATGGGCCGGTTCGGCGGGCGCCGGGTGTGGCTGCTCTCGGTGACCGCGTTCCTGGTCGGCTCCGTGCTGTGCGGCGCCGCCTGGTCGATCCCGAGCCTGATCGCCTTCCGCGTGCTCCAGGCGCTCGGCGGCGGCCTGATCCAGCCGGTCGGCCAGGCGCTGCTCGGCCGCAACGTCGGCCCGCGGCACATGGCCCGGGTGATGGCCGTGATGTCGGTGCCGATGGCGCTGCTGCCGGTGCTGGGCCCGGCGGTCGGCGGACTGCTGCTGGCCGAGTGGGGCTGGCGCTGGATCTTCTTCATCAACGTGCCGATCGGCGTGGCCGGCATCGTGCTGGTCCGGCGCTGGGTGCCGGTGTCAGTCGGGGGCGCGGGCAGCGCGGGCCCGGCGGGCAACGCCGCCCGCTTCGATATCCGGGGCTTCGCCCTGATCTCCCCGGGACTCGCGGCCCTGGTCTACGGCTGTTCGGCGGCCGGCGACCACGGCGGCTTCTCCTCGCCGGCCGCGTGGGGCCCGGTGCTCGGCGGTCTGCTGCTGGTGACGGTGTTCGTGCTCTACAGCCTGCGCACCAAGATCCAGCCGCTGGTGGACCTGCGCCTGTTCCGCGACAGGGCGTTCGCCGTCGCGATGCTCAACGCCGCGCTGATGGGCGCGACCCTGTTCGGCGCGATGTTCCTGCTGCCGCTGTACTTCCAGCAGGCGCACGGCTTCTCGGCGCTGCGAGCCGGTCTGACCCTGGCCCCGCAGGGGCTCGGGACCGCGATCTCGACCTTCGCGGCCGGCCGGATGACCAACCGCACCGGCCCGCGCGTACTGGTGATGACCGGGACCGCGGTGGCGACGGCGGCGACGCTGCCGTTCGCGATGGTGGGGGCCGGAACGTCGACGGCCGCGCTGATGGCGCCGCTGTTCCTCCGGGGGCTGGGCCTGGGCCTGGTGATGGCCCCGCTGATCGCGGCCGGCTATTCGACCCTGCGCCGCGAGTCGATCCCGCAGGCGACGACCACCTTCAACATCCTGAACCGGGTCGGCGGCTCGATCGGCACCGCGGTCCTGGCGGTGATCCTGGTACGCGGCCTGGCCGACCGGGCGGCGACGCCCGCGCACGTCGCCTCGGCCTACAGCGCCACCTTCTGGTGGGCGCTGGCCTGCACGGCGGTGACGCTGGTGACGGCGGCGTTCCTGCCGGGGGCGAAGGCGATGCGGGCGGCGCTGGCGGCGGCCGCGGTGCATCAGAGCGCGGATGCCGCCGGCCCCGAGCGGAAGCCGGTCACGGCTGCCGCGTGAGGGGACGGGTTCGGCGGCTTGCCGGCCGCCGAACCCGTTGTCCGCTTAGAGCGTGCCGCGCACGCTCTAAGCGTTCCCCGACTCCGGCCAGTTCGACCAGTGCGTGTTCGGCGCCTGAGACGGCCGGTATTCGTGCGCGTTCCCGCTGTCCAGCACCTTGGCGATCAGCTGGAACGTCTCCTCCCGGCTCGGGCGCTCGACCAGCACGTCGGGGTGGTGCCAGGCCTCCAGGCGCAGGATCTCCGGCAGGTCCGGCGGGACCAGGGCGCGGAGTTCGGATTCGTCGGCCAGGAGCAGGTCGCGGTGCTCCGGGACCAGTTCGCGCACCACTTCGGCGAAGTACTCGCCGGGCGACGCCTGGACCGGCAGGTCCTGGCCGCGGACCCGGATCGGGACGCCGCCGACGTAGTTCTCGTCGTCGTCGATCAGGTCCGCGATGTTCTCCACCCGGTTCAGCTGGCTGCCGCCGCGGACGCCGTAGCCGGTCAGGGCGTCGGTGACGCTGCGCGCCTTCGGGTTGAAGCCGACCGTCTCGAAGACCACGGCCCAGTGCTTCTCGTCGCGGTAGACGTGCAGCCGCACGTCTACCGCGTAGTAGAAGCCGTGGTCCAGGAAGGGGAAGGTGAAGTCCTGCGCCGAGGCGTCGACCTGGTCGAGGAACTGTTGTCCGAAGCTCACGGAAAAATCCTAGGTCACCCGGCCGGTCACCCGGCCTTCACGAAGGCGCGCACCGCGTCGGCGACCATCTGCACCGCGATCGCGGACAGCAGCAGACCGGCGATCCGCGTCACCAGCGTCACCCCCGAGTCCTTGATGATCCGGATCACCTGGACCGAGAAGCGCATGGTGAGCCACAGCGTGATGTGGATCGCCACGATCGCCGCCCCGACCGCGAGGATGCCGGACCAGTGGTGGTCGGTGGCCTTGGCGAACACCATCACCGCGACGATCGCGCCGGGTCCGGCGAGCAGCGGTGTGCCCAGCGGCACCAGGGCGACGTTGACCGACTCGTTGGAGTGCGAGGGCTCCTCGCTGCGGCCGGTCAGCAGTTCCAGCGCGATCAGCAGGAGCAGCAGTCCGCCGGAGCCCTGGAGCGCTGGCAGCGTGACGCCGAGGTAGTCCAGGATCTGCTGGCCGAACAGTGCGAACACGCAGATCACGCAGAACGCCACCAGGGCCGCCTGCCACGCGGCCCTGGTGCGCTGTGCCTTGCTGCGGCCGTTGGTCAGCGCCAGGAAGATCGGCAGCGTCCCCGGGGGGTCCATGATGACGAACAGGGTGATGTAGGCCGAGAGGAAGAGCTTGCTGTCGAACACCCTGGAAGAACTATCACCTGGAACGTCTCCCCACCACGTCTGTCCGCGCTATCCACCTGGTCGGCGCATCACAGCCGGACATATCAGATCTTTGTGAACGCCGAACCCAGGTCCTCGATCAGGTCCTCGGCGTCCTCCAGTCCCACCGAGAACCGCAGCAGCCCGGCGTCCGGCCGGGCGTCCGGCGCGACGTGCCGGTGGCTCAGCGAGGCCGGGTGGGTGATCAGCGACTCGGCGCCGCCGAGCGAGGCCGCGTGCAGGATCAGCCGGACGTTCTCGGCCACCGCGGCCGCCGCGTCATAGCCGCCGCGCATCTCGAACGAGAGCATCGCACCGGGCAGCAGCATCTGCTTGTCCGGGCCGATCAGCCCGTCCGGGTCGCCGCCGGGCAGCCCGGGGTAGTGCACGCGTTCCACGGCCGGGTGCGCGGCCAGCCACGCGGCGACCGTCCCCGCGGTCTCCGAGGAGCGCTTCACCCGCAGTGGCAGCGTCTGCAGCCCGCGGTGCAGCAGGTATCCGGCGATCGGGTGCAGCAGGCCGCCGGTCTGCACCCTGATGTCCCGCAGCCGTGCCGCCCACTCCGGCGTTGTGGCGACCACACCGCCGAGTACGTCGCAGTGTCCGCCGAGGTACTTGGTGGCGCTGTGCACCACCAGCGTCGCGCCGTGCCGGGCCGGCTGTTGCAGCACCGGGGTCGCGAACGTGGAGTCCACCAGGTACGGCACGTCGCCGCAGGCCTCGGCGACCGCGTCCAGGTCCAGCAGCCGCGCGGTCGGGTTGGCCGGGGTCTCGACCACGACCAGCGCCGTGTCCGGGCGGGCGGCCAGCGCCGGGGCGATGTCCGCGGGGCCCTCGACCCAGGTCACCTCGGTGCCCAGGGTGCCCTTGGTGAGCAGGCCGTCGGTGCCGCCGTAGATCGGCCGCAGGGCCACGACGTGCCGCTTGCCCCCGGCTCCGGCCGTGGCGGTCGCGGCGAGCAGGCAGGCGGTGATGGCGGCCATCCCGCTGGCGAACGACACCGCCTCGGGCAGGCCCTCCAGCTCGGCCAGCGCCTTCTCGAACCCGGCCGTGGTCGGGTTCCACATCCGCTGGTAGACCAGGCCGCCCTCGGCGGTCGGCGGGCCGCCGGCGACGAGCGATTCGTAGCTCTCGCCGCCGGCGTCGACGCCGGGCAGGTAGTAGGTCGCCGACAGGTCGATCGGCGGCGTCGGGTTCGTGGCGGTTCGTCCCGCGTGGACCGCGGCTGTGGCGGTTACCCGGGCTATGTTCCGATCAGCGCTCATGGAAGTGATTATGCGAGGCGTGCGCCGGGACCGGCATAGCCGTTCACCATGTGGTGGCCTGCTCGGTGGGCGCGGCCCGCCAAGCTCGCCGGCCTCACCTTCCTGGGCTCACCTCGCCGAGCTCGGCTTCAGCTCTCCAGCTGGTCGGCGACGGCCCGCAGCACCCCGGCGAGCTTGCGCGAGGTGACCTTGTCCGGGTACTTGCCCCGGCGGAAGGTCTCGGACATCCCGTCGAGCAGCTTCATCACGTCCTCGACGATGACCACCATGTCCTCGGCCGGCTTCCGGTCGCGGGCCGCGACCGCGGCCTCCACGCTCGGCCGGGTCTCCAGCAGCTTCACGCCGATCGCGGTGTCGCCGCGCTTGCCGGCCGCCACCCCGAACTCCACCCGCTGCCCGCTCTTGAGCTCCGCGACCCCCGCGGGCAGAGCGGAGGAGTGCATGAACACGTCGGGCCCGTCGTCGCGGGTGATGAAGCCGAAACCCTTTTCGGTGTCGTACCACTTGATCTTGCCGGTAGGCACGGTGGGACCCTCGCGTCTGCTCGTCGTCGTGGCGATTCACTCTTGCGGGGTAAGCGTAACCAGGAAACGACCACCTTGGGCAGGGATATCCCAGAGCGGGAGCCGGGGTTCGGGAGCGAGGGGGGACGGGCTCGGGACGACGGCTGCCGGGCGTCGGGCGCCGGTGCCGATCAGGCGGCCAGATACCCGTCCAGCCAGGCCGGGAAACCCCGCAGATCGGTGAGCACGACGTCGGTTCCGGCCGCCGCGAGATCGGCGGCGCTGATCGGTCCGGTGGCCACCGAGACCGCCACCGCGCCGGCCGCCCGCGCGCCCTGGATGTCCCCGATGTGGTCGCCGACGTAGACCGACGCGCCGTGCTCGCGCAGCGCCTCGCCCTTCTTCGGGCCCCAGTGCCAGCCGACCAGGACGTCCGGGGCCAGACCGAGGTGGTCCAGGTGCAGGGCCGCGTTGGGGCCGTACTTCGCGGTCACCACCATGACCTTCCCGCCCCGGTCGTGGATCGCCGCGAACGCCTCGGCGGCGCCGGGCAGGGCCGTCGTCGGCTCGATCGCGAACTCCGGATAGAGCTCCCGGTACCGGTCGCCGACCGCGGCGACCTCCTCGGCCGGGAACCAGCGCACCAGCTCTTCCTCCAGCGGCGGCCCGAGCCGGGTGACCGCGGCGTCGGCGTCGATGTACCGGCCGGTGACCCGGGACAGCTCGGTCATCGTGGCGTGGATGCCCGGCCGGGAGTCGATCAGGGTCATGTCGAGGTCGAAGCCCACGGTGAGCGGTGCGGTGATCATGCGATAAGGGTATATGCGAACACGTTTTCCCCGGGTCGGCGCGGGCATCGGGGACCCATGGCTGGAGCAGGAGGCAAACGGGCGGCCGGAGACCTCGTCTTCGTGGCCGCCGCCGTCATCGCGATCATCCTGGTCGGGTACATCGTCTTCGTCCTGATCGGCGCCAACGGGCAGAACGACATCGTCAAGACCGACTCCGACTGGGCCGGCTTCTTCGCGACGTGGTTCAAGGACCTGTTCACCCCCAAGAGCCCGAAGCTCAACGTGTTCCTGAACTACGGCCTGGCGACCCTGGTCTACCTCGCGGTCGGCGGGGTGTCGCGCCGGGTGCTGAACGACGCGTTCGGGTAGGCCGGAACGGTCGTCGTCACCGGTTCGGGCGAGTGGGGAGGGTGCGGAGGGTAGGACGAGGTGTGCCCGGGGTAAGGTGAGGCTACCCTGACCAGCTGCGGTGATCGTCCGGTTCCGGCGGGACCCGTGCGCCGGTCGTGACCGCGCCCCCTGAGAGACCTGCCCGTGTCCGTCTGCGATTACGCCCTCGGCGGCTGCGCCGCGCTGTGCCGGGCGGCGCGCGAGCCGCTGCGGGACACCGCGCCGCCGCGGGCGAAGGCCTGGCTGGCCGTGGAGCACCCCGGGCCGTGGCCGGCCTTCGGCTGGCCGTCCGACCTGCCCGGTTCGGTGGTCGAGGTGCTGACCGCCGCCCCGGCGTACGACGTGCGTCCGCAGCTGATCCGGCGTCCGGACCGCGAGGGCCGGGTCGCGGCGGGGGACCGGGTGGTCTTCGTCGCGGGCGGTCCGCTCGGCGCGCGCTGGCTGGAGCGGCGGGTCACCTCAGACCTCGGCGACCTTGAGAAGCTGGATCTCGCACCGCTGGCCGAGGGCGGTCCGCCCGGGTTCGGCTCGGCGGCGCGCGAGCGGGTCCTGCTGGTGTGCACCCACGGGAAGCGCGACGTGTGCTGTGCCCGCTACGGCGCCCCGGTCGCCCGGGAACTGGCCGCGCGCGGGCTGCCGGTGTGGGAGACCACGCACCTGGGCGGCGACCAGTTCGCGGCGAACATGGTGTGCCTGCCCGACGGGACCTACCACGGCCGCCTCGACCGGGCATCGGCCGCCGACGTCGCGTTCGGCTGCCTGCGCGGAGAGGTTTCCCCGGCGTACTACCGGGGCCGGGCCGGGATCAGCCCGACTTAGCGACCGCCTTGAACAGGCGCCAGAGCAGGTAGAGCGCGGCCAGCAGGCCCAACATCGTGGGCACGGCCGTCAACCCGTCCTTGGCCGCTTGCCAGGTGTCGCTGGAGTTCAGCGGATTGTCGTGGCCGGTGGAGCGGCCGCGGGCCAGGAACAAGCCGAAGGCGTAGAACACGAACGCGGTGATCGGGACGCCGATCAGGGCGAACCGCTTCTCGCCGGGGGTGAACGAGTACGACGTCATCGCCAGCAGGTAGCCGACGACGATGATCGCGATCGTGAAGGGCGACAGCGCCACGGCGTTGACGATCGCGCCGACGCACAAGATGGTCACGGCCGCGAGCCCCTGCGCGTGGCCCGTCGCCGTGCGCCGCACCATCGGACCCGCGGCCAGCGGCGCGGGCGGCGGCGGGGGGCTGTTGGG
>NZ_JAAFYZ010000084.1 GCF_018274385.1 Catenulispora pinistramenti
CCCCCGAACCCGCCCCCGACGGCCGCACTCGCCTGCGAGCCCTGACCGGCGGCCTCGCAGACCTCTCCGACGCGCTGGCCGCGATCGGTGTCGAATCGGTCGCCCTGCGTAGTTCCCGCGCCGCCGCGCCGCAGCAAGCGGCTCCGGCCGCCGACTTCCGGGTGCGGTGTCCAGACTGCGGACCGCAGTATGTGGCCATCGCCGACGTGCGGTTCGTCGAGACCGGTGACGGTGCGGAGGCGAACCGCTACCTGTTCACCTGCCCCGCCTGCGGGGCCCGGGTGCGCCGGCCCGCCGGGCCGGAGTTGGCCGAGATCCTGAAATCCGCGGGTGTGGCCACCCTCGCCCTGCGTCGCGGGCCCGGCCAGGCCCTATAGTTTCCTGCATGTATTGGGTCCTGCTGATCACGATCACCGCCGTCGTCGCCCTGGTGATCATCGCCGCGTTCGGCTGGCGGGTGTTCGCCGCGGCCAAGGGTCTGATCCGGGAGCTGAAGAAGACCTCGGCCGTTCTGAACGACGCGAGCCAGACGTTGCGCGGAGTTCAGGAAATGGAGGGCGTCAAGGCGCTGCGCGCACGGGCCCAGCACGATTAGTCTTCGCATCGTGCCCGTGTTCATATCCGTGGCGCCCGCATACCCGGGGCCTGTCGCAGCGAAGGGGGTCGGACCGTGTTCATGCGGCTGATCGAGATCGGTCTGATCGTGCTGTTGGCGTGGGCGCTGTTCGGGCGCAACCGGCTGCTCGACTCGGTGCGCAACGTCCGCAAGTCGGCCCGGATCATGAAGTCCGAGATGCACGCCGCGGCGGACGACGTGGAGCTGCCCGAGGAAAAAGTGATTCCCGGCTCGATCGTCGACGACGGCGCCCAGCGCGCCGACAAGGCCCAGAACTGAAGGACCGGCGACAACCATGACCACGCAGGCCAGCGCCAACGGGACCCGGCCCAAGGGCAAGAGCAAGCCGCCGAAGGCGGTGAAGGCCAACAAGGACCCCGAGGGCCGGATGCCGCTCGGCGACCACATCCGTGAGCTGCGCACCCGGCTGTTCCGGGCTTCTGTGGGCATCGCGCTGGGCGCCATCGCCGGGTGGCTGGTCCACGCCTGGGTGATCCAGCTGCTGGAGAACACGGTCTGCAACGACTCCAGCATCCGCGGCGTCGGCCAGGCCACCAAGCAGTGCAAGAACGGCATCGTGACGCTGTCCGGGGCCACCGCGGGCATCTCGATCAGCCTGAAGGTCTCGCTCCTGGTCGGCCTGCTGCTGGCCTCGCCGGTCTGGCTGTACCAGCTCTGGGCGTTCATCGCGCCGGGCCTGCACAAGAACGAGAAGAAGTACAGCCTCAGCTTCGTCGCCGCCGGCGTGCCGCTGTTCGCCGCCGGTACCGCGCTGTGCTACCTGATCTTCCCGACGATCATGCGGGTGCTGCTCGGCTTCACCCCGAAGGGCGTCAGCAACCTCCTGCCGCTGGACACCTTCATCAACTTCTTCATGCGCATGGTGCTGATCTTCGGTGTCTCCTTCGAGGTCCCGCTGATCGTGGTCGCGCTGAACTTCACCGGCGTGCTGTCCGCCGCGCGGCTGAAGAAGTCCTGGCGCTACGTGACCTTCGGCATCTTCATCTTCGCCGCCACCGCGGTCCCGACCGGTGAGCCGCTGGGCATGACGGCCTTGGCCGCCCCGATGTGTCTGCTCTACTACGGCGCCATCGGCATCGCGGTCATGAACGACAAGCGCCGCGCCGCCCGCAACATCAACGCCAACCTGTCCCCGGACGAGGCCTCGGACGTGGACCTGGCGCCGCTCCCGGTCGAGCAGGCCCGTCCGGTCGAGCAGGTCCGGCGCGGCTTCGACGACGACTACGACGACCTCACCTGAGGCCCGCACCGGCCCGGTGCGATAACGCGCCGGTCACGACGCCATGACGCGGGAGGGCACGCGCTGCTAACGTTCGCGCGTGCCCAGCCGTTCCGACCAACACCGACCCGACCACCTCGTCGTCCTGATCAACCCCACGTCCGCCAAGGGCGCGGGGGCGAAAGCCGGCCGGCGCGCCGTCGCCGCGCTGCGGGCCGCCGGGATCGACGTGACCGAGATCGTCGGGCGCACCGCCGCCGACGGTGAGCAGCGGGCCGGCGACGCCCTGCTGAAGAACCCCGAAGCCGCGCTGGTGGTGGTCGGCGGCGACGGCATGGTCTCGGCCGGCCTGCGGCTGCTGACCGCCGAGCCGGAGTGCGTGCTCGGCATCATCCCGGCCGGCACCGGCAACGACACCGCGCGCAGCCTGGGCATCCCGCTGAAGGACCCCGAGGCCGCGGCCCGGGTGATCGTCGAGGGCCGCGTCGACCGGGTCGACCTCGGCGAGGCCACGGTCGGCGCCGGCACCTCCGCCGAGGTGGTCCGCCGCTTCTCCACGGTGCTGGCCTGCGGGCTGGACTCCAAGGTCAACGACCGGGCCAACCAGATGCGCTGGCCCCGCGGCAAGCGCCGCTACGACCTGTCGATGCTGCTGGAACTGCCCCGCTTCAAGGCTCCGGCGTTCCAGATGCTGCTGGACGACCAGGAGCGGACCGCCGAGTGCATGCTGATCGCGGTCGGCAACGGCCCCTCCTACGGCGGCGGCATGCTCATCTGCCCCCAGGCCCGCATGGACGACGGCCGGTTCCAGCTCACCGAGGTCCGCAAGATCTCCAAGCCGGCGCTGCTGACGATCTTCCCGAAGGTCTTCTCCGGCCGGCACGTGAACCATCCCAAGGTGAACGTCCACCACGCGGCCCGGATCGAGCTGCGCGCCGACGGCGTCAGCTGTTGGGCCGACGGCGAGCGGATCGGCGCGCTGCCGGTGGCGCTGCGGACGCTGCCAGGGGCGTTGCGGGTGTTCCGGCCGGCGAGCTGAGCACCGCCGGAGCCCGCCGGGCAAACCTGAGGCGCGGCGATCAAGCTTGCGGTTAGGGTGGAGGCATGTCATCGCCCGCTGAGCCCCTGCGGGCTCCCGACGTGCCTGCCCTCTCCGAGTTCCAGCGCTTCCGCGGGGGTTACGACTTCGACCTCGACGGGTTCCAGATCCAGGGGTGTCGGGCGCTGGAGGCCGGGGACAGCGTCCTGGTCGCGGCCCCGACCGGCTCGGGCAAGACCGTCGTGGGGGAGTTCGCCGTCCACCTGGCCCTGGCGCAGGGCGTCAAGTGCTTCTACACCACCCCGATCAAGGCGCTGTCCAACCAGAAGTTCGCCGATCTGGTGGCCCGGCACGGCGCCGCCAACGTCGGCCTGCTGACCGGCGACAACACGGTCAACGGCGAGGCCCCGATCGTCGTGATGACGACCGAGGTGCTGCGCAACATGCTCTACGCGGGCTCGGCGACCCTGTCCGGCCTGGGCTACGTGGTCATGGACGAGGTCCACTACCTCGCCGACCGCTTCCGCGGCGCGGTCTGGGAAGAGGTCATCATCCACCTGCCGGAGTCGGTGCGCCTGGTGGCGCTGTCGGCGACGGTGTCGAACGTCGAGGAGTTCGCCGGCTGGCTGCGCACCGTCCGCGGCGACACCAAGTCCATCGTCTGGGAGCACCGACCGGTCCCGCTGTGGCAGCACGTCCTGTCCGGCAAGCGCATGTTCGACCTGTTCGCCAACGGCGCCGACGGCGAGGCCATGCCCGGCGCCAACGGCCAGGGCGGTATCTCGGCGGCCCGCGAGCTGCGGGTCAATCCCGAACTGGTGCGCCTGAACCGCGAAGAATCGATGTACAAGCGGAGCGGCCCGCGCAGCAGCGGCCCCAACGCCAACCGCGGCGGACGCGGCCGGGACCGGCGCCGGGGCGGCTGGGTCCCCAGCCGGGTCGACGTGATCGAGAAGCTGGACGCCGAGGGCCTGCTCCCGGCCATCACCTTCATCTTCAGCCGGGCCGGCTGCGACGCCGCGGTCCAGCAGTTCCTGCACGCCGGGGTCAGGCTGCTGAACGCCGACGAGCGGGCCCGGGTCAAGACGCACGTGCTGGAGCGCACCGGCAAGATCCCCTCCGAGGACCTCAATGTCCTGGGTTTCCACGACTGGTTCGACGGCCTGCAGCGCGGGGTGGCCGCCCACCACGCGGGCATGCTGCCGACGTTCAAGGAGATCGTCGAAGAGCTCTTCGTCCAGGGCCTGGTCAAGGCGGTCTTCGCCACCGAGACGCTGGCCCTGGGCATCAACATGCCGGCCCGCACGGTCGTCCTGGAGGCGCTGACCAAGTGGAACGGTGAGAACCACGTCGACCTGACGGCCGGGGAGTACACCCAGCTCACCGGGCGCGCCGGCCGGCGCGGCATCGACATCGAGGGCCACGCCGTGGTGCTGTGGCGCCAGGACCTGGACGCCAAGGCGCTGGCCGGGCTGGCCGGGACCCGCACCTATCCGCTGCGCTCGTCGTTCAAGCCGTCCTACAACATGGCGGTCAACCTGGTCGGCCAGTTCGGCGCCGAGCGGGCCCGCAACCTGCTGGAGACCTCGTTCGCGCAGTACCAGGCCGACCAGGCCGTGGTCGGCCTGACGCGGCAGGTGCGCAAGAACACCGGCGCGCTGGAGGGCTACTCCGAGGCCATAACGTGCCACCTCGGCGACTTCGACGAGTACATGGCGCTGCGCCGTCAGCTCTCGGAGCGGGAGGCTGACCTGTCGCGGCAGGGGGCTGCGAACCGGCGCGCGGCGTCGCTGGAAGCGCTGGAGAAGCTGCAACCCGGCGACATCATCGTGGTGCCCGCCGGCAAGCGCGCCGGCGTGGCCGTGGTCCTGGACCCGGGGACACCGGCTTCGACCGCGGGGCGGCAGAAGCAGTTCACCGGCGACGGCCCGCGCCCGGTGGTCCTGACCGTCGACCGCCAGGTGGTGCGGCTGTCGCTGACGGACTTCCCCAGCCCGGCCGAACCGCTGGACCACATGCGCGTCCCGAAGTCCTTCAACGCCAAGTCGGCCCAGTCCCGCAAGGACCTGGCCGCGGTCCTGCGCAGCAAGGCCGGGGACAAGGAGATCCCGCCCTACCGCAAGACCCGCTACCGTGCCGAGGCCACGGACGACACCGAGATCAACCGCCTGCGCAAGGCCATCCGCGCCCACCCCTGCCACGGCTGCCAGGAGCGCGAGGACCATGCCCGCTGGGCGGAGCGCTACCACAAGCTGGACCGCGAGACGAAGCAGCTGGAGAAGCGCGTCGCCGGCCGGACGAACAGCATCGCCCGCGTCTTCGACCGGGTCTGCGGCCTGCTGGAACAGCTGGGCTACCTCGACGGCGACCAGGTCACCCCGATCGGCAAGCGCCTCGGGCGGCTCTACACGGAACTGGACTTGCTCACCGCCGAAACCCTGCGAGCGGGCCTGTGGGAGGGCCTGACCCCGCCCGAACTCGCCGCCTGCGTATCAGCTCTGGTCTACGAGGCCCGCCGCGCCGACGACGCCGGCCCCCCGCGCCTGCCCGGCGGCGCCGTCCCCAAGACCCTCGACGAGATGGTCCGCCTCTGGGCCAAGCTCGAAGAGCTGGAGACCGACCACCACCTGGAGTTCCAACGCGAACCAGACCTCGGCTTCGCCCTCCCGGCCTACCACTGGGCCTCGGGCAAGGCGCTGGAAGAGGTGCTGTGGGACGTGGAGATGCCCGCAGGCGACTTCGTCCGCTGGTGCAAGCAGCTGATCGACCTGCTGGGCCAGGTCGCCAACGCGGCGGCGGAGCTCAAGGCGGACAACGGGAAGAAGAGCACGGTGCGCGAGGCCGCGCAGGAGGCGATCGACGGGCTGCGGCGCGGCGTGGTCGCCTACTCGATGCTGAACGGGTAGGTCGGCATATCGCGTGTATGACGCTCGCCGCTGACGGAGGTGTCGGCGGCGAGCGAGCATCGGCCTCGTCCATCGCCGCTCATCGCCGCTCGCCCATCACCGCTCGCCCATCACCCGGATCACCCGCGCCATCGCCGTCTTCAACCCGAACTTCTCCGCCAGCATCGCCGCCATGATCGGGTCCTTGGCCTCGCGCGGCAGCATGTCGTCGTGCTCCACCACCGGGGCGTCGCGTACCACGCGCACCACCGTCGGGGCCGCGTCCAGGTAGCCCGCCGCCTCGGCGATCCGCTTGCGCTGGGCCGGCTTCAGCGTCGAGGTCGGGTCGGTTGCCGCCGCGCGGACGCCGGGCAGGTCGCGGTACTGCGAGATCAGGGCCGCCGCCGTCTTCTCGCCGATGCCGGTGACGCCGGGCAGGCCGTCGCTCGGGTCGCCGCGCAGAGCCGCGAAGTCCGCGTACTCGTTGCCGCTGATGCCGTACTTCTCGCGCAGCACGGCGTCGGTGACCACTTCCAGCTTGGTCACGCCCTTGCCGATGTTCAGGACCCGGATCTGCCGGGCGTCGTCGACCATCTGGTACAGGTCTCGGTCCATGGTCACCACGTCCACCGGCCCGTGCCCGCTCCAGCGCTCGGCCAGCGTCGCCAGGACGTCGTCGGCCTCGAAGCCGGGTGCCTCGGCGCGCGCGATGCCCAGCGCGTCCAGCGCCGCCTCGATCACCGGCACCTGCGGGCTCAGCGTGTCCGGTACCTCCTCGACGTCGACGCCGTCGGCGCCCGAGGCCCCGGCCGGTGCCTCCGCCAGCACCCGGTGCGCCTTGTACGACGGGATCGCCTCGACGCGGAACGCCGGACGCCAGTCGGCGTCGAAGCACGCGACCAGCCGGTCCGGCTTGTAGGTGCCGATCAGGTGGCTGACGAAGTCCAGCGTCCCGCGCACCGCGTTCACCGGCATCCCGTCGGGGGAGCGGATCGTGTCCGGCACGCCGAAGAAGGCGCGGAAGTACAGCGTGGGGGTGTCGAGCACCATCAGGCGCTCCTGGGTCTTCGCCATGAGGCCGATCCTAGAGTGCCGCGCTGACCCGACCGGCGACCTCGGCCACCCGACTCGACCGGCCCAAGCGATCTTTCGCGCCGCCCGCGAAGGATCATCACCTCCTCATGGACTTCGTCAGGGAGCAGTTCATCGACCCGGTCAGCCACTTCCTGTACACGTACGTCCTCATCTACCTCCTCATCGGCGCCGGCCTCTACTTCACCGCCCGCACCCGCGCCGTCCAGGTCCGCCTCCTGAAGCCGGCCCTGCGCCTGCTGGTCGGCGACTCCTCCCGCAGCCACTCCGAGAACGGCGTCTCCTCCTTCCAGGCCTTCGCCATCGGCCTGGCCTCGCGCGTGGGCACCGGCAACATCGCCGGTGTCGCGGTGGCCCTGACCGTCGGCGGGCCCGGCGCGGTGTTCTGGATGTGGGTGGTCGCGGTGGTCGGCATGGCGACCGGGTTCGTCGAGGCCACCCTGGCGCAGTTGTTCAAGCGTGCCGCGCCAGGCGGCGGCTATCGCGGCGGCCCCGCCTACTACATGGAGACCGGCCTCGGCTCCCGCCGGGCCGGCGCGGTTTTCGCCGTCCTGCTGATCTTCACCTTCGGTATCGCCTTCACGATGGTCCAGGCGAACACCGTCGCCGACGTCCTGGCCGGTACGCACGGCGTCTCCGCGCACTGGACCGGCCTGATCCTGGTCCTCCTGTCCGCCCCGGCTCTGTTCGGCGGCGTCCAGCGGGTGGCCAAGATCGCCGGCCTGGTGCTGCCGGTGATGGCCGTGGCCTATCTGCTGCTGGCCGTGGTGATCATCGTCACCAACCCCGGCCGCGTGGTCGAGGCCCTCGGCTGGGTCTTCCGCGACGCCTTCGGCTTCGGCCCGGCCGCGGTCGGCGGCGTCTCCGGCCTCGGCGCGGCGATGCTCAACGGCGTCAAGCGCGGTCTGTTCTCCAACGAGGCCGGTATGGGCTCGGCCCCGAACGCCGCCGCGACCGCCGACACCACCCACCCGGCCAAGCAGGGCCTGCTCCAGTCGCTCGGCGTCGCGGTGGACACCCTGGTGGTCTGCACGGCGACCGCGATGATCATCATGCTCGCCGACCGGAGCGTCTACGACCCCAGACATCCCGGCTCCTCGACCGGCGCCTCGCTGACCCAGGCAGCCGTGGTGAACCAGTTCGGCGACTGGAGCAAGTGGGTGATGACCGTGATGGTCTTCGTCTTCGCCTACTCCTCGGTGCTGGGCAACTACGTCTACGCCGAGGTCAACCTGGACTACCTGGGTGCGACCCGGGCCCGGGTCCAGGCCTTCCGCGTGGTGGTGCTGGCAGCGGTCGGTGTGGGCTCGCTGTTGAGCCTGCAGCTGGTGTGGGAGTTCGCCGACGTGGCGATGGGCGTCATGGCCTTGATGAACCTGGCGGCGATCGTCCTGCTGGGCCGCTGGGCCTTCGGCGCGCTGCGGGACTACGAGGCCGGGCGGGCCGGTGGCGCCGATCCGTCGTTCCACGCACCCGGCAACGAATACCTGCCAGGAAGCCTCCGCACGGATGTTTGGGTCTGATCGGATCCAGCCCTTTCCATACGCTCCCTGATTCTCTACTGACCATACGATCGTGTAGTGTGCAGCGCGTCGCGTACGGTCGCGTGCCGTCCGTGTCCCCCCACGCAAGGCTCTGGCATGACAAGCGACGAGTGAGCAGAAAGCGCCCCGGTCTATGGCGATAGTGCGTTCGGCGTCCTCTGGACGTCGATACGGGTCCCTCGTGGCGCGCCTGGCCGCCGTGGTCACCAGCCTGGCGCTGATGGCGGGTTGCTCCTCCGGGGCGGGATCGGCTGCCGCCGGGGCCTTCGTCGCGCCGCCGGTGCCGATGGCCGAGCCGGGCTCGGCCTCCGAGGGCGACCTGTACATGGTGGTGTGGGACGGCTACGCCGAGAACCAGTGGATCGTGCCGTTCCAGCAGCAGACCAACTGCCAGGTGCACGCCGACACCGCCGGCAGTTCCGACGAGATGGTCGCGGACGTCAAGTCCGGACGCTACGACGTGGTCTCCGCCTCGGGGGACGCCAGCCTGCGGATGATAGCCAGCGGGGACGTCGCCCCCGTCGACGTCTCCAAGGTCCCCAACTACGCGCAGATCTACCCGGGCCTGAAAGACCGGCCCTGGAACTCGGTGAACGGCGTGCCCTACGGGATCCCCCAGGGCCGCGGCGCGAACGTCCTGATCTACAACAAGAACAAGATGGCGCCGCCGACCTCGCTGGGCGCGGTGTTCAACCCCGACCCCTCGGCGGCCGGGCACGTGTCGGTCTACGACTCACCGATCACCATCGCCGACGCCGCGCTGTACCTGATGAGCAGCCAGTCGGCGCTGGGTATCAAGAACCCTTACGAGCTGGACAAGAACCAGTTCGACGCGGTCGTCGCGCTGCTGACCAAGCAGCGCGCCGCGGTCGGTGACTACTGGCCCGACACCGCCGACCAGGAGGCCGCCTTCGCCAAGGGCGCGGACACCATCGGCACCGGCTGGCAGGTGGTCGTCAACAGTCTGCAGAACGCCGGACACGGGGAGATCGCCACCGCCACGCCGACCGAGGGCAGCACCGGGTGGTCCGACACCTGGATGGTGAGCGCCACGGCGAAGGATCTGACCTGCACCTATGAGTGGCTGAACTACATCTCCTCGCCGACCGTCAACGCGCAGGTGGCCCAGTGGGCCGGGGAGGCCCCGGCGAACTCGCAGGCCTGCGCCAAGACCACCGACCCCAAGTTCTGCGCCGCCTACCACGCCGACGACGAGTCCTACTGGAAGAACATCTGGTTCTGGACCACGCCCAGCGCGCGCTGTGGGGACGGAAGCGACCGTACGTGCGTGCCCTACTCGCAGTGGGTGGCGGCCTGGAACCGGATCAAACACCAATGACCGCACGGGGCAAGGGAGGCGGTGCGGACATGACGCAGAGCTCGGGCGCCGACGTCGCCAACACCACCAAGACCGGGATCCGCGCCCGGCTGCCGTTCCGGCGCCGCATGGACCTGCTGGTCATCCTGCCCACCGTGGCCATGGCCGCGCTGATGACCCCGGTCGCGGTCCACGAGGTGGACGTGGCCGGCCAGTGGAACTCGGCGGCCGACTTCCTGTCCTCGTCCAAGTCCGTCAGCCAGCTGATCCAGGACCTGTCGGTGGAGCGCGACAAGGCCCAGGCGGCGATGAGCGGCGACCCGGACAAGGTGGCGCAGTACACGGCCGCCATCGGCACCACCGACTCCCAGGTCCAGCAGGTCACCTCGGACTACGGCAGCAGCGCCACGCCGACCCTGACCGCCGCCCTGGCCGCCGTCTCCGACCTGAGCTACGTGCGCGAACTGCCGGCCACCGAGGGCATGTCGCAGAACTATGTGCTGCAGGCCCACGTCCAACAGTTGGTCGACACCGTGTACGGGGCCATCGACTCGCAGATGGTCTCGGCGCTGGACTTCGGCGGGCACGCGGCCGACGGCGGTCCGGCCGCCTCGCTGGAGTCCGAGCTGTCCGCGCTGTACTCCGGCGACATGGCCGAGAGCCAGCGCGAGGCCTCGCTCACCGCCTTCGCCTCCGGCCCCACCGAGTTCAACGCCGGTGAGGAGTACGCCACCGCGCTGCGCTGGGACCAGGTCGCGCAGGTGCAGTTCGGGCTGGTGCAGCAGTCCACCGCGGCCTCGGACCGCAACGCCATCGCCGACCTGCTCCGCTCGGCGCAGGCCGAGGTCTTCCGCGGCTACCAGGACCGCGCCGAGGCCATGTACGGCCTGGCCTTCGACCCGATCCGCGGGGTCAGCGGCGCCACCCAGGTCAACCCGCAGACCATCCAGACCCTGAGCGACCGCACGTCGCTGACCGCGGCCTTCGAGACCGCGTCCAACTCCCGGGCCGGGGCCGAGGCCCAGATCACCGACCGGATCATCGGCCTGGCCCGGGACAACGCCCAGCAGGCCGAGCTCACCGTGGCGCTGCTGATCGGCATCGGGGTGCTGGCCGCCGGCGGGCTGATGGTGCTGTCCGGACTGATCCGCAGATCCGTGGTGCGGCCGGTGCTGGCGCTGACCCGGGCCGCCACCCGCGTCGCCCGCGCCGCCGCGGCCGATCTGGAACGGGTCACCGACGAGGACCTCGGCGAGCGCGGTGAGCTGCCGGAGTTCGAGGCCATCCCGGTGCCGACCGACGACGAGCTCGGCGACCTGGCGCTGGCGTTCAACAAGGTGCAGGAGACCGCGCTGCTGATGCTGGAGCGGCAGGTCACCATCCGGCGCAACACCGCGGAGATGTTCGGCAACGTCGGGCACCGGATCCACAACCTCACCGGACGCCAGCTGTCGATCATCGACCAGGTGGAGCGGACCGAGACCGATCCGACGCTGCTGGACCGGCTCTACCGCATCGACCACCTCGCGGTGCGCTTGCAGCGCGGTGCCGACAGCCTGATCCTGCTCTCCGGCGAGCGCGAGGCCAACATCTCCGGCGCGCCGATGCGGCTCACCGACGTGGTGCGCTCGGCCGTCGGCCGCGTCGAGGGCTACCAGCGGGTGGTGCTGATCGCCGAGGACGACGCCATGGTCGCGCCCTCGGCGGTCGGCGACCTGACGCTGATGGTCGCCGAACTCGTGGAGAACGCGGTGTCGTTCTCCCCGGCCAGCCAGCGGGTGGAGATCGCGGTCGGGCTGTCGGCGCGCGGGTTCGTGATCGAGATCGTGGACCGCGGGATGGGCATGTCGCCGGAGCAGATGGCGCAGGAGAACGCGCGCCTGGTGCGCCGCGAGCGCCTGGACCTGGCGCCGACCCGGGTACTGGGCCTGTTCGTGGTGGGCCGGCTGTCGGTGCGGACCGGTGCGGCCGTGGAACTGTCGGCGACGGCAGGCGGCGGGACCACGGCGCGGGTGTACGTGCCCGGATTCCTGCTGGCCGGGCCGGTGGCCGAGACGGCCGGGACGGCTGGGACGCGGGCCCCGCGCGGAGACGCCGCCGAGGCCGCCGCGACGGGGACGCCGGGTGCGGCCGCCGCGCCGGCCGGCAACGGGGTGCCGACGTTGCCCTCCGGCCCGATGCTGCCCTCCAGCCCAGCCCAGGCGCATGCTCAGGCGCTGGAGACGCGCGGGCGGCCGCCGCTGACGCCGGCGCAGCCGATGCACGTCCCGGAGCCTTCGCCGGCTGCGGAGTCGGCGCCCGCTGGATTCGGCTCCGGCGCCGGGTTCGGTCCTGGTTCTGGTTCGGGTTCGGCCCCCGCGCTGCCGCCGGGGGCTGAGGGTCTGCCTCGGCGGGTGCCCGGGGCGTCGCAGCCGGGGGAGGCGTTCAGCCTGCCGACACCGAATACACCGTTCGACGGGTACGCCGCCGGTCCGGCCGCTGCCGGGCAGGCCGGTGCGCACGCCGCCCCGTATCCGGCGGCTGATCCGGCCGGGGTGAACCCGGCTGGGGTGAACCCGGCCGGGGCGAACGCCGCCGGAACCGGTGGCGCATCCGGGTCGCCGTCGTTCCAGACCTTTGACCGGGCTGCGGCTGACGCGCAGTCCGGCCCGCCTTCCTACCAACCGCGACCGTCCCAGCCGCCGACCGCCGGACCGGAGAACTCCTCGCTCCAGGTGTCCGGCTTCGACGCGCTCGGCCAGCCGGGGGCGACCGACGCCCCGGGCGGCCGCTACTCGCTCGGCCCGCTGGCGCCGGTGCCGCCCGAAGGACCCGGCCGGCGGCGCGCGCTGTCCGGCGGCGACGTCCAGCAGCAGCCGCATCAGCCGGTGCCCGAGCCGCGCCGGGAGACCGAGATGCTGCCGGTGCGCCGGCCGCGGGCGGTGCCGCCGCCATCGAATTCCCAGGCGACGGCTTCTCCCCAGGCGGCGGCTCCCCAGGCGGCGACCCCACCGGCCGCCGCGGCCTCCGCGTCCCCGGTCGCCGCGCCCCCGCCCAGCGCCACCGCCCCGCAGCCTTCCGACGGAGCCCTGCCCCGCCGAGTCCGCAAGACGCCCTCGCACCCGGACTGGCCGACCAGCCAGATCTCCGCGGTGACCGAGGGGCCGGCCCAGCAGCAGGACGCGCGGGCCGTGCGGGACGCGTTGCAGGAGTTCGAGGCGGGAGTGGAACGAGCGAACCGCGACAGCGCCGAACAGACGACGCAGCTGCCGACCCGCCGGCAGGCGGCCCGCCACGCGGGCCCGGCCACGCCGCAGCGGGACGGGGAAGACCAATAGGAGGACGACACCATGATCGGCTCTAATAGTGCCGCCCCGTGGGAGAGCGAAGATCAGCGGCTCGCAGCCGACGCCGCGGACTTCACGTGGATGGTCGCCCGGTTCGCCAACGAGACCGCCGGCGTGGTCGACGCCATCGCGGTCTCGTCCGACGGGCTGTTGATCGCCGTCTCGCGCCCGCAGGACCCGGGGTCCTCCGAGCGGCTGGCCGCCGTGGTCTCCGGGATGACTTCCCTGGCCGCCGGCGCCGGCGGCAACTACGGCCTGGGCGCGCTGAACAAGGTCATCATCGACATGGAGGGCGGCTACCTGCTGATCACCCGGATCGGCAGCGGCGCGGTGCTCGGCGCGGTCACCACGGCCGACGCCAAGCTGGCCAACGTCGCCTACGAGATGACGCTGTTCGCCAACCGGGTCGGCGCGGTGCTGAGCCCGGCGCTGATCATCGAGCTGAAGAACACCGTCGGCATGGGCGTCCCCGCACGCAGGCCAGGTGGTGGGCAGGGGTGACCGAACCGGGCCGGGCGGGCCCCGCCGAGCAGGGCCGCCGCGACGCCGTCGAGCAGGTCTCGGCGGTGCGTCCGTTCCTGCTCACCGAGGGCCGGGTGGTCGACGGCGAACAGGCGCTGCCGATGGAGACCCAGCTGGTCGCCACCCCCGAGGCGCTGGCCCAGCTGGAGCAGCCGCACCTGGCCTTCGAACGCCGCGCCATCATCGAGACCTGCCGCGTCCCGGTCTCCCTGGCCGAGCTGGCCGCCCGCCTGAAGCTGCACTTGAACGTGGTCCGCGTCCTGGTGGGCGACCTGCACACACGACAGCTGCTGACCGTCCACGTCCCCCGCGCGGCCGGCGGCTCGGATCTGGACATCTTGAGAAGGGTGATCGATGGCCTCCGCGCAATACACACGTCAGGCGGGCCCGGCCATGACTGAAGCCACCCCCACGGCGACGGCCGTCCGGCCGCCGCAGCCGGTGAAGATGGTGATCTCCGGCGGCTTCGGCGTGGGCAAGACCACCGCCATCGGGGCGGTCAGCGAGATCGAGCCGCTCACCACCGAGGCCGCCATCACCGAGGTGGCGGCGGGCGTGGACGACACCAGCCTGACCCCGCGCAAGACCACCACCACGGTCGCGATGGACTTCGGCTGCCTGACCCTGGACCCCACGCTGAAGCTGTACATCTTCGGCACCCCGGGCCAGGACCGCTTCGGCTTCATGTGGAAGGACGTCACGGCCGGCGCCCTCGGCGCGCTGGTGGTCGTCGACTCCCGGCGCCTGGACGAGTGTTTCCCGGCGGTGGACTACTTCGAGCGCGAGGGGACCCCGTTCGCGATAGCGGTGAACGCCTTCGACGGGGTGCTCTCGCACTCGCTGCCCGCGGTGCGGTCGGCGCTGGACGTGGCACCGGAGGTGCCGGTGGTGGCATTCGACGCCCGCAGCGCGGATTCGGTGCGGGAATCGCTGATTGTCGTGCTCGAACATGCCTTGATGCGGGCCCGGGGGTATTAGGGGCCGCAAATCCTGTTGCCCGCACCCGCGTTCGCATGGCGTCATAGTTCCCGTCATCAACGAACGCGAATGCGAATGAGGCTGGGTAGAAGCATGTACACGACAGTTCCCGGACCGACCGAGCAGAGCTCGCCGATCCGGATGTGGGCCGAACCGGAGTCTGTGGAGCCGCAGGCGCTGGAACAGCTCCGAAACGTCGCCGCGCTGCCCTGGACCCACGGCGTCGCCGTGATGCCCGACGTGCACCGGGGGATCGGGGCGACGGTCGGGTCCGTCATCGCGATGAAGGGTGCTGTCTCGCCGGCCGCGGTCGGGGTCGACATCGGCTGCGGGATGTCCGCGGTCAAGACCTCGCTGGTCGCCGATCAACTGCCGGACGATCTCAGTAAGCTGCGGACCCGGATCGAGCAGGCGGTGCCGGTCGGGCGGGGCGTGCACCACAAGGACGTGCGGCTGGAGGCGGTGCAGGAGCCCGGCGCGAAGAAGCCGCTGCGGGGCTGGCACGAGTTCTGGCAGGGCTTCGACGAGCTCGAGCGCACCGTCACGCGGGGCAAGCGGGGCCGGGTCTCGGAGCAGATGGGGACGCTCGGGGGCGGGAACCACTTCCTCGAGGTGAACCTGGACGCGCAGGGCGGCGTGTGGCTGATGCTGCACTCCGGCTCCCGGGGCATCGGGAACCAGCTGGCCGCGCACCACATCGAGGTGGCCCGCACGCTCCCGCAGAACCAGGACCTGCCGGACCCGGACCTCGCGGTCTTCCTCGCGGACACCCCGCAGATGGCCGCCTACCGGCGCGACCTGTTCTGGGCGCAGGAGTACGCGCGGCGGAACCGGGCCGTGATGCTGTGGCTGTTCGCCGAGGTGCTGCGCAAGGAGTTCCCGAAGGTCACCTTCGACAAGGCCATCTCCTGCCACCACAACTACGTGGCGGAGGAGACCTACGACGGCGTCGAGGTCCTGGTCACCCGCAAGGGAGCGATCCGGGCTGGCGGCGGGGACCTCGGCATCATCCCGGGGTCGATGGGCACCGGTTCCTACATCGTGCGCGGTCTGGGCAACGCCGCGGCGTTCAACTCGGCCTCGCACGGGGCCGGCCGGCTGATGAGCCGGAACCAGGCCCGCAAGCAGTTCACCGTCGAGGACCTGAAGAAGCAGACCAAGGGCGTCGAGTGCCGGAAGGACCCCGGCGTCGTGGACGAGATCCCCGGCGCGTACAAGGACATCCGGTCGGTCATGGCGCGGCAGACCGACCTGGTGGAGATCGTCGCCGAGCTCAAGCAGGTGGTCTGCGTCAAGGGCTGACGCCGGCCGCGGGCCGGGCCGACCCCGGGCCGCACGAAACCCCGTCCCCTCGAACACCACGAGGGGGCGGGGTTTTCGCCTGTTTTCCCCAGGTCGACAACCGTGGCTGCCTTCGATTGCCAGGATCATGTACTGTCACTCCGTACGAATTCCGCCCCTCAGCCTGACAGGCTGTCAACCGATCCGGCCGGTCACGCAGAGATACACTCGCACAGCCGGGGCCGACAGCGAGGTCGGCGTCGTACCGAACCGAACGAAGGACTGGTCGCCATGAAGGTCGGCGTTCCCCGCGAACTCAAGAACAACGAGTTCCGTGTCGCGATCACCCCCTCCGGGGTCCACGAGCTGGTCCGCAACGGCCACGAGGTCTTCGTGGAGAAGGACGCCGGCGCCGGCTCCTCGCTCTCCGACGAGCAGTACGTCGCCGCCGGCGCGACCATCCTGGACACCGCCGACGAGGTGTGGGCCACCGGCGACCTGATCCTGAAGGTCAAGGAGCCGATCGCGGCCGAGTACCACCGGATGCGCCGGGACCAGGTCCTGTTCACCTACCTGCACCTGGCCGCCTCCCGGGAGTGCACCGACGCGCTGCTGGACTCCGGCATCACCGCCATCGCCTACGAGACGGTCCAGCTGCCCGACGGCTCGCTGCCGCTGCTGGCCCCGATGTCCGAGGTGGCCGGCCGGATGGCGGCCCAGGTCGGCGCCGCGACGCTGCAGAAGGCCAACGGCGGGCGCGGCGTGCTGATGGGCGGCGTGCCCGGCGTGCAGGCCGCGAACGTGGTGGTCATCGGCGGCGGCGTGTCCGGCATCAACGCCGCGGTCATCGCCAAGGGCATGGGCGCCCAGGTGAAGCTGCTCGACAAGAGCATCGCCCGGCTCCGCCAGGTGGACGCCGACCAGTTCGGCCAGATCCAGACCCTGGCCTCGAACGCCTTCGAGATCGAGCAGGCCTGTCTGGACGCCGACCTGGTGATCGGCGCGGTCCTGGTCCCCGGCGCCAAGGCCCCCAAGCTGGTCAGCAACGAGCTGGTCTCGCGCATGAAGCCGGGCTCGGTGCTCGTCGACATCGCCATCGACCAGGGCGGCTGCTTCGAGGACTCGTACCCGACCACGCACGCCGAACCGACCTTCCAGGTCCACGACTCGGTGTTCTACTGCGTGGCCAACATGCCCGGCGCGGTGCCCTACACCTCCACCTACGCGCTGACCAACGTCACCCTGCCCTACGCGGTGGAGATCGCGAACTTCGGCTGGAAGGACGCCTGCCAGCGCGACCACGCCCTGGCCCTGGGGCTGAACACGCACGACGGCCAGCTCACCTACCCGCAGGTCGGCGAGGCGCACGGGCTGCCCTCGCTGAAGCTGGACGAGGTGCTGGCCTAACACAGCGGTCGGATACAGGCCGGTCGGATACAGGCCGGTCGGATACAGACCGGCCGGATGGCGTGAAGAAGGGCCCCGGCGCTTGCCAGGGCCCTTGCCCGCGTCATGGCTCGAAGAGCCGCCGATCAGCCCTGGTTGTAGGGCCGGCCACCGCCCTGGTTCGGGTCGTAGGGCTGACCGCCGCCCTGGTTCGGGTCATAGGGCTGGCCCGTCGGGGGCCGGTCGTAAGGCTGCCCCTGCTGGTAGGGCGCACCACCGCCACCGCCCTGCGGCGGCTGGTTGCGGAACGAGCCCTGCGCCTGCTTCAGCGAGTCGGTGGCGGACTTCAGGTCGCCGCCGCCGGCCCGGTAGTCCAGCCACCCGAACACCGCCGCGGCGATGGCCAGCACGAGGCCGATGTAGAGCCCGAACGCGGCGCTCATCGACGCGCCCATCTCGCTGGGCAGGGTGATCCAGCGCAGCAGGATGATGACGAAGCTCAGGGCTCCGACCACGGCGCTGACCAGCGGCAGGCCGAGCGGGACGGAGAAGTCCCGGCCGAACGCCGGCAGCGCGGCCAGGGCGCCGAGCGCCAGCAGGAGCAGCATCGGAAGCCAGGCGCCCAGGCCCGCGTTCCAGCCGTTCCAGTTGAACTGCGAGTAGGTTCGCCCGCCGACGCTCAGATCCGCCCAGTGGAGGAATGAGTCGACAAAGGCCAGTAGCCCGATGACGGCCAGCGCCATCCGGGTACGGTCAAGCCTGGACAGATCCATTGTGGTGCTAACCCCCATAATGCCCGATGCGTTCCCTACGCATGTTCGGCACAGTGCCGGAACGACAGTTTTACGCCATCGCACCCTCGCAAGTAAGACCTCCTGCCGAAGTCCCGGGAAAAGATCGCCGAACGCGGCCCGACCTGCCGACCCGTCAGGAACTTCAGGGGCCGCCGCGGGCCGGGGCCGGGGTACCGTGAGCCCGTGTCCGACGACGTCGATTCCCGCGTAAAAGCGCACCTAGAGCATCTGTCCGTGGAACGCGGACTGAGTGCCAACACCCTTGCCGCCTATCGCCGGGACCTCGCGAGGTACGGGGTTTTCCTGGACACCCGGGGCCGTGCAAATTTCACTGACATCGAGCGCGCGGATGTGTCGGCTTTCCTGGCAAGTCTCCAGGATGGTGCCGCGTCGTCCGCTGCACGCACAATGTCGGCTGTACGCGGCTTGCACCGATTCGCGCTGTCAGAGGGCTGGGTCGGGGTCGACGTGAGCGACGACGTGCCGCCGCCGCAGGTCCCGCTCCGGCTTCCGAAGGCGCTGCCGCTCGACGATGTGGAACGGCTCTTGGCCGCGACCGAGATCGACGAGCCGTTGGCCCTGCGCGACCGGGCTTTGCTGGAGTTCCTGTACAGCACCGGGGCGCGCGTCAGCGAGGCCGTGGCACTGGATGTCGACGACGTGGACCGTGAGGACCGCACTGTCATCCTCGACGGCAAGGGCGGCAAGCAGCGACTGGTCCCGGTCGGCTCCTACGCCTGCCGGGCCATAGACGACTACCTCGTGCGCCTGCGTCCGGAACTCGCGCGCAAGGCCAGATCCGGCACCGCCGGAGCGCTCTTCCTCAACGCGCGGGGCGGCCGGCTGACCCGGCAGGGTGCCTGGATGGTCCTCGGCGCCGTCGCGGAGCGTGTGGGGCTGGCCGGGCGGGTCTCGCCGCACACCTTGCGGCACTCCTTCGCGACGCATCTGCTCGACGGGGGAGCGGACATCCGGACCGTGCAGGAGCTGTTAGGTCACAGTTCGGCCACGACCACCCAGATCTACACCCGGGTGACCGTCGAGCGGTTGCGTGAGGTGTACGCCACCAGCCATCCCAGGGCCCTGAACGGCTGATCACGGTAGGCTGACCTCTCGGGAGAAGTGGTCTGTCGGGGTGTCCGCGGGTACCCGGTCGGGTACTGAGACACTCCCGTGACCAACCATCCTGATATGAGATGACAGATACCGGCGACGCATACCGGTTCGGGTGATTTATCTCCTGTTTTCCGCCGTGAACCGGGTTGAAACACCCCCTGTGTGTCTCATTGCCTTGCTGTAATGACACCGTGCCCATAGAGTCACTCCAGCGATGAGAGTGGGCAAGTCGGTAAGGAGGTAGAGCGACTTGTGAATGAGTCGACATTTGCCGCCGGCCGGGTGGTAGCGCCGACCGACGCCGCCCGGGGAGGCACTGCCGGGGCGATGGCGTCTCAGACGGGGATCACGCCTGCTCCTCGTCATCCACAGCGTTCCGAGGACATGATGAACACGACTGACAAGACCTCCGACGCCAGCCGCGCCGGAGTGGAGTTCGACGACCCCTACGGCATCATCGAGGACGAACTCCGCTACCAGGACGGGTTCGACCCGGATGCGGAGATAGAGCCAGACCCCGATTACGCCGCCACCTTGGCGCCGGACCCGGCGACGCAGCGCCGCGAGCGGGTGGGGCCGACCGGCCGCCCGATGCCGCGCTTCCCGGTGCCCCGGCCCCCGGTCGAGCACGGCCCGGCGCGCATCATCGCGATGTGCAACCAGAAGGGCGGCGTCGGGAAGACCACGTCGACCATCAACCTGGGCGCCGCGCTGGCCGAGTACGGGCAGAAGGTGCTGCTGGTCGACTTCGACCCGCAGGGCGCGCTGTCGGTGGGTCTGGGCGTGAACCCGATGGAGCTGGACCGCACGGTCTACAACCTGCTGATGCACCGGGGCGTGAACGTCGAGGACGTGCTGCTCAAGACGGTGACCCCGGGGATGGACCTGCTGCCGTCCAACATCGACCTGTCGGCCGCCGAGGTGCAGCTGGTCACCGAGGTCGCCCGGGAGTCGGCGCTGGCCCGCACGCTCAAGCCGGTGATGCACGACTACGACTTCATCATCATCGACTGCCAGCCCTCGCTGGGCCTGCTCACGGTGAACGCGCTGACCGCCGCGCACAGTGTGATCGTCCCGCTGGAGTGCGAGTTCTTCGCGCTGCGCGGGGTGGCGCTGCTCACCGAGACCATCGAGAAGGTCCGCGAGCGGCTGAACCCGGAGCTGGAGCTCGACGGCATCCTGGCCACCATGTACGACGCCCGGACCGTGCACGGCCGCGAGGTGCTGGCCCGGGTGGTCCAGGCCTTCGGCCCGCAGGTGTTCCACACCGTGATCGGCCGCACCGTCCGCTTCCCGGAGACCACCGTCGCCGGCGAGCCCATCACCTCGTACGCCTCGGCCTCGGTGGGCGCCGCCGCCTACCGCCAGCTGGCGAGGGAGGTTCTGGTCCGGTGCCACGCCGGGTGAGGATGCCCGCGGCTGACGAGCTGTTCCGCACCACCGCCGGCAACGGCACCCTGGTGCGCGAACCGCGCGAGGCCCACGAGGGCCGCGGCGAGGAGGGCGCGGAGCTCCCCGAGCGTCCGGCGCGCAACAGCCACACCCCCGTCGCGCCGCCGAACGCGCCCGCGCCGGCCGCCGCCGGGCCGAAGGGCCCGGCCAACACGGTCCCGGCGCCGACGGCCTCCGCCGATGTGGCGCAGGTTTCGGCGACGCAGGCCGCGGCGCCCGCCGAGCCCGCGCCGGCCGTCGCGCCGCCACCGGCCCAAGCCGCTCCGGCCCGCAAGGTCACGGCCCCGCGCCGGCCCAGCGGCCGCGAGCGCCACGACGAGAAGATCACCGTCTACGTCTCCCCGGACGAACTGATCGGCCTGGAGCACGCGCGCATCATGCTGCGCGGCGAGTACGGCCTGGCGGTGGACCGGGGCCGCATCGTCCGCGAGGCGGTGGCCGCGCTGCTGGCCGACCTCGACGCGCGCGGCCGGGACAGCATCCTGGTCAAACGGCTGTCCGCGGGCGGCTGAACGCTAGACGATCGATTCCTGGGGGTACCGGCGCGAAACGACACGCAGCCTCTGGCTGCCAAGGGCACAGTAGCGGCGCCTGGCCGCCCCGGCCGGCCCCCCGAAGCCAACCAGTCTGAGGGAGGCCTTCCGTGACGCCCATGCTTGCTGCTGAGCCGTTTCGCAATACTGCTTGTCAACAGGCGGTCCTGCTAGCCGGAACCCCCAGGAATCAATCGTCTAGAGTGCAACGGTGACGTTGGAAGTGGACCAAGCCGATGCGGCGACCGCGCCCGTGCCGGCCGAAGCCGGGGCGGGCGAAACCGGGGTGGCCGAAGGCGGGCCGGCTGCAGGCGGGTCGGCGGCGGCTGCGTCGGCGGTGGCCGTGCCGGTTGAGGACTCCGCGGCCCGGGTCGACGGCTTCCAGGTCAGCCTGCCGGAGTTCTCCGGCCCCTTCGATCTGCTGCTCGGCCTGATCGCCAAGCACAAGCTGGACGTCACCACACTCGCGCTGTCGAAGGTCACCGACGAGTTCATCGCCTACATCCGGGCCATGGGCGACTCCTGGGACCTGGACCAGGCCTCGGAGTTCCTGGTCATCGCGGCCACCCTGCTGGACCTGAAGGCCGCCCGGCTGCTGCCGGCCGCCGAGGTCGAGGACGAGGGCGACCTGGCCCTGCTGGAGGCCCGGGACCTGCTGTTCGCCCGGCTGCTTCAGTACAAGGCGTACAAGCAGGTGGCCATCGACCTGGGCCGTCGGCACGCGGCGGCCGGGCGCATGTTCCCGCGCGCGGTGAAGCTGGAGCCCTCGTTCGCGGACCTGCTGCCCGAGGTGATCATCAACCTGACGCCGGAGCAGTTCGCGGCGCTGGCGATCAAGGCGATGACGCCGAGGACCCCGCCGGAGGTCTCGGTCACCCACCTGCACGGCAGCCCGGTCAGCGTCCGCGAGCAGGTGGCGGTGCTGATCGCGAAGATGCGCGAGTTCGGCACCGCCAGCTTCCAGAAGCTGTGCGAGGACGCACCGGACACCCTGACGATCGTCGCGCGCTTCCTGGGCCTGCTGGAGCTGTTCCGCGAGGCGGCGGTGATGTTCGACCAGCCCGACGCCTTCGAGGAGCTGACGGTCTCCTGGACCGGCACCGAGGAGGGCGAGCTGAAGGTCGCGGTCGACGAGTTCGACCGGAGCGCGCCGGTCGAGGAGACGGCGGCGGCGCCGGAGACGCAAGACGAGCAAGAAGTGCAAGAAGAGCAAGAAGTGCAAGGCGAACTGTGGGAAGCGGGAGAGTTGGAATGAGCGACGACTGGGAGTACGAGAGCCCGGAGTACGTCGCCAGCGACGAGGATGAGGCCGCTGCCGGGGTGACCGCCGCGCAGGCCTCCGCTGTTCGCGACGATTCAGCCGAGCCCGAGCCCGAGCCCGAGCCCGAGCTCGCCACCGAGCCCGCAGCTGATTCCGACCGGGCCGCCGACTCCGAGAGCGTCGAGCCTGCCACCGCCACGAGTGCCGGCCTCCCCGCTCCCCGCAGCGAAGCCAAGTCCCCGCTGCCGTCCCCGCGCACCGAGGCCGAGCCCGGGGTCCGCGAGCCCGCTGTGTCCACCGAACCCACCGTCGAAGGCTTCGACGACGCCACCTGGCAGCTCTCCACCGACATGGCCCCGCTCCCGCCGCTGCGCCAGTGCCTGGAGGCGATCCTGCTGGTGGTCGAGGAGCCGGTGGCCGACGTGGTCCTGGCCCAGATCACCGAGCGTCCGCGCGACGAGGTGGTCCAGACCCTGCAGGAGCTGGCCGCGGAGTACACCGAGCAGCAGCGCGGCTTCGACCTGCGCCAGGTGGCCGGCGGCTGGCGGCTCTACACCCGCGCGGCGTGCGCGCCGCTGGTGGAGCGGTTCGTGCTCGACGGCCAGCAGGCCAAGCTCAGCCAGCCCGCGCTGGAGACCCTGGCCGTGGTCGCCTATCGGCAGCCGGTCAGCCGGTCGCGCATCTCCGCGGTGCGCGGGGTGAACTGCGACGGCGTCATGCGCACGCTGCTGACCCGGGGCCTGATCGAGGAGGCCGGCACCGACGTGGATTCCGGCGCCATCCTGTACCGGACCACACCGCTGTTCCTGGAGAAGATGGGCATGCGGACTCTGGAGGAGTTGCCGGAGCTGGCTCCGCTGCTGCCCTCGGTGGAGTCGATGGAGGAGTCCGAGACTCTGGGCTGACACCTGTGTGTCAACTGAGCAATACAGCTGTCGGCAGGGTCCATTACAGTTCAGCGCCATGACCGAGCCCAACCCCAATCAACAGCCCTACCAGGGCATACCTGGGTCCGGGGGCCCATACGCGCCGGTACAGGACCAAGTCCCGTACGAAGCGCAAAGCCCTTACGGCCAGCAGCAGCCGCAGTACGGCGGCGCGAACCCTTATGCAGCGCAGCAGTCCACGCAGAACCCTTATGGCGCCGGCCAGCCGCAGACCCCGTACGGCCAGGGGCCGCAGAACCCATACGGCGACGGCAGCCCCTACGGCGGCCTCGGCCCGGGCCCGCGTCGCAAGCGCCGCCCGGTCCTGCTCTACATCCGCCTCGGCGTGCTGGTCGTGATCCTGATCGGCGGCGGTGTCAGCTGGCTGATCACCAACAGCCACAAGGCCCACCGGGACGCCGGCGGCACCATCAGCAAGGCGGGGAACGTGGACGTGATCAACCTGCGGGCCGGGGATTGCTACGAGAAGCCCAGCGACCCCACGGTCGCGTTCTCCTCGATCAAGGCGGTCCCCTGCACCCAGCCGCACGACGCGCAGGCCTTCTTCAGCTTCACCTACCCGGGCGCCACCTCGCTGCTGCCCAGCGACGACGACATGAAGACCAACGCCGAGCCGCAGTGCGAGGCCGCGGCCAAGACCAAGGTCGATGAGACCAAGATCCCGGACAACGCGAACCTGATGCTGATGTTCGCCGACGACAGCACCTGGTCGCAGGGCTATCACGACATCCTTTGCACCTTCGAGAACGACAGCGACTTCACCGGATCGCTGATGAAGTAGGCCGGCACACATCGGGCAAGTAGCCCGCCTGCAAACGGGCGGACGAGCGGGGGTCTCCGATAGGGGACAATGGACGTCATGAACACCCCCGCTCGCCGTTCCCAGCCCAGTAAGTCCGGAGGAGGCCGCGCCACCGGTTCCGGCGGCGGAGGGCCCAGGAAGACCGGCGCGGGATCCGGCGGAGGCCGGCAGCCCGCCCCCTATGGCGGCCGTTCGCCCGGCAAGTCCGGCGGCGCTTCGAAGCGCGGTGGCAGCGGCAACGGCGGTCCCAGCGGCAATAGTGGCACCAGCGGTAACAGCGCCAAGCCGACCGCCGCCAAGCCCGACTGGCGCGATTACGACCCCTTCGCGGACCCCAACGAAGAAGGCGTCCGCCTCCAGAAGGTCCTGGCCCAGGCCGGGGTCGGCAGCCGCCGGGTCAGCGAGGACCTGATCGCCGCCGGCCGGGTCGAGGTCAACGGCGAGGTGGTGCGCCACCAGGGCATGCGCGTGGATCCCGAGACCGCGGTGATCCGGGTGGACGGGATGCGCATCTCCACCGCCGAGGGCATCGTCCATTTCGCGTTCAACAAGCCGGTCGGCGTGGTCTCCGCGATGGACGACCCCGACCGCCCCAACCTGGGCGACTACGTCCGGGGCCGCAACGAGCGGCTGTTCCACATCGGCCGCCTCGACGTCGACACCGAGGGCCTGATCCTGCTCACCAACGACGGGGAGCTCGCGCACCGGCTGGCGCACCCGTCGTACGAGATCCGCAAGGTCTACCGCGCGCAGATCTACGGCACCGTCCCGAAGGACCTGGGCCGCCGCCTGCGCGAGGGCGTGGACCTGGAGGACGGTCTGGCCCGGGTGGACCACTTCCGGCTGCTGGACTCCGTCGGCCGCAACGCGTTGGTGGAGATCACCATCCACGAGGGCCGCAACCGTATCGTCCGGCGCATCATGGAGGCCGTCGGGCTGCCGGTGCGGGGCCTGGTGCGGACCAAGTTCGGCCCGATCTCGCTCGGCGACCAGAAGCCGGAGCGGATGCGCCCGCTGAACAAGGAAGAGGTCGGCGCGGTCTACAAGTCCGTCGGACTCTAAGACCGTCGGGGCGAGAACCCCCGTCGAAAAAGCCAAAGCGAAGCGCCCCCGGATCTCCGGGGGCGCTTCGCTGTAGTCAGATCCGCAGACCGCCTACAGGGCGGCCGCGGCCTTGGCCGCACGCTCGTGCTTGTCCAGGTTGTACAGGTAGTACGCGAACCCCACGGCGACCAGCGTGACCACCACTCCGGCGCCCGACAGGTAGGCCATGGCCTGGCCCGCGGCGTGCACCGCGTGGCCGGCGGCCACCGTCAGGTACAGCGTGCCGAGTGAGGCGATGCCGACGACCTGCGCCAGCTGCGCGTTGGTGGCCAGGGTGCCGGAGGCGTCCGCGGCTTCGGTCACCGGGACCCGCATCAGGGCCAGGGTCATCGTCGGGGCGTTGCCGATACCGACGCCGAGCCCGAAGACCATCTGGTTCAGGTAGAACCACACGCCGCCGTAGCCGCCGTCCTTGAACATCCAGATCTGCGCCGCCATGCTGGCCGCGCCGATGACCAGGCCGATCACCGAGAACCGCCGGATCAGGTGGGCCGGGATGTTCCGCCAGAAGTAGCTCACCAGGCCGAAGGCCAGTGCGCACGGGGCGAAGGCCAGGCCGGTCTTCAGCGCGCTGAAGCCCAGGGCGCCCTGCAGGTGGATCGCGGTGGCGAACAGGTTGCCGGCGTAGACCACCATGACCAGGAAGATCAGGACCAGCGAGGGCTTCATCCCGGACATCTCCAGGATCCGGCCCGGCAGGATCGGCGAGTCACCGCGGCGCGCCACCCGGCGCTCCACGGCCAGGAACAGGACCAGCAACGGCACGGTGGCGGCCAGCAGGACCCAGCCCCAGATCGGCCAGTGCTCGTCGTGGCCCAGCACCAGCGGCACCACCAGGGCCAGGATGGTCGGCGACAGGGTCAGCACGCCGGCCAGGTCGACCTTGTTGTTCGCCGCGCTGTTCTGCGGCTTCACCGACGGCAGGGCCCGGATCGAGGCGATCCACAGCACGATGCCGATCGGCACGTTGACCAGGAACACCGGCCGCCACGACCAGCCGAACAGGTTCGCGGTCACCAGGACGCCGCCGAGCACCTGCCCGACCACGATCCCGGAGGCCAGCACCGCGGTCCAGGCGCTCATCGCCTTGGCCCGGGCCTCGCCCTGGAAGGTCTGCTGGATCAGGCTCAGCACCTGCGGCAGCATCACGGCCGCGGCTATGCCCTGGATCACCCGGAAGATGATCAGCTCGCCGCTGTTCTGGGCCAGCCCGCAGGCCAGCGAGGCGATGGTGAAGCCGGCCAGCCCGGCCTTGAACAGCCGTTCGTGGCCCAGGATGCGGCCCAGCCGGGCCCCGGTCACCAGCAGCACCGCGTAGGCGATGATGTAGCCGGCGGCGACCATCTGCAGGCTGGCGCCGTTGGCGTGCAGCTTCTCGCGGATGCTCGGCAGCGCCACGTTGACGATCGAGCCGTCCAGCAGGGCCATGAAGTAGCCGACCAGCAGGGTGGCCAGGATCAGCCCCGGACGGCGAACGCCGCCCGGGGCGTCCGCAACGCCGGGCGTACGGTGGTTCGTGGCCGGGGATAAGGTCGCGGCGGCGCCCCGGGCGCCGGTGGCGGTCACGCGGTTCGGTCCGATCTCGGACTCGCTCAAGGTCTTCGTCACAACACCAGGATCCCGTGACTCCTATGGGGGTACCAGGAGTCTAGTTATCCTATTACTACCAGTACCTGGCACCAGGATGTCCGAGCATGCATCATGGTGTTCGTGAGCATAGACCTAACCCACCCACAGGCGGCCGGCAGTCGAACACCTGGCAGGGACGCCGGCCCGCGCCGCCGCTCGGAGCTGGCCTCGTTCCTGCGCAGCCGCCGCGAGCGGCTGGACCCGGAGCAGCTGGGCATGCCGACCGGCACCCGCCGCCGCACCCCGGGCCTGCGCCGCGAGGAGGTCGCGCAGCTCGCCGGGGTGGGGGTGACCTGGTACACCTGGCTGGAGCAGGGCCGGCAGATCAACGCCAGCGTCCAGGTGCTGGACGCGGTGGCCCGCACGCTGCGGCTGGACCAGGCCGAGACCGAGCACCTGTACCGGCTGGCCGACGTCCCGGCGGTGCCGGCGGTGGTCAACTGCCGCCGGCTGGCCCCGGAGGTCCAGCAGATCCTGGACGGGCTGCGCCCGCTGCCGGCCTCGGTGGTCAACGGCCGCAGCGACATCCTGGCCTGGAACCGCTCGTTCGCCCTGCTGTTCCCGTTCATGGTGAACGCGCCGGAGGACAAGCGGAACTCGCTGTGGTCCACGTTCACCAGCCCGAAGTGCTGCCACCCGTACGTGAACCGGGGCGACGACCTGGGCCGGATGGTCGCCAACTTCCGGGCCCGCTACGGCCGGCACGTCGGCGAGCCGGCCTGGGACGAGTTCGTGAAGCGGCTGTGCGCGGCCAGCCCGGAGTTCGCCGAGCTGTGGGCCGAGCACGGCGTGGCCGACGGCGGTGTGCACGTGAAGGTCTTCCGGCACCCGGCGCTCGGCGAGCTCAGCGTCGTGTCGACCACCTTCGACCTCGCCGCCGCCCCGGAGACCCGGATGATGGTCAGTACCCCGAACGATGAGAGCACCCGCGAGAAGTTCGAGATGCTGCGGCAGGACACCCTGCCCAAGGGCCTCACCTACCCCTGCGGCCACAGCTTCGACCCGCCGCCGGAGGCCGAGCGGGCGTCCTCGCCGGGTGCCTACACGCTGCACAAGGTCTGAGCGCAAGGTCTGAGCACCGGATCTGTGCGCAAGGTCTGACCACCGGATCTGTGCGCACGGTCTGAGCACCGGATCTGAGCGCTGCCGCCTGGTCACGGCGCGTGCCGTCTCGCACGACGGGACGGGCCGTCCCGCCGCGCGACGGGCCCGGCGGTGATCAGTAGGGTGGTCGCATGGCAGTCCGGGCGGTACGAGGCGCGATCCAGTTGGACCACGATGACCGGGACCACCTGTTGGCGGGGGTCACCGAACTGGTCAAGCAGGTGTTGGAGCAGAACGGCTTCGCCGTCGAGGACCTGATCAGCATGCTGTTCACGGCCACTCCCGACCTGCACAGCGAGTTCCCGGCGGTGGCGGCGCGCGAGCTGGGCATCGTCGACGTGCCCCTGATGTGCGCGCAGGAGATCGACGTGACCGGCGCGATGCCGCGCGTGGTCCGGCTGCTGGCGCACGTGGAGACGCTGCGCGGCAGGCACGAGATCCAGCACGTCTACCTCGGCGGGGCTGCGGCGCTGCGCAGGGACATCGCTCAGTAGGCCCGAGCGGGGAGCCGATAGGGTTTCCCCATGCGTTCCGCCCTGGTCGTCGGCACCGGTCTCATCGGCACCTCCATCGCTTTGGCGTTGTCCCGCCGCGGGATAGAGGTGTATCTGCGCGACGCCGACGAGTCCGCGGTGCGCACCGCGGCGTCCCTGGGCGCCGGCCGCACCGGCCAGCCGCCGCAGGCGGTGGACCTCGGCATCCTGGCCGTGCCGCCGGCCCGGATCGGCGTGATGCTGGCCGAGGCGCAGCGCGAGGACTGGGCCCGGGTATACACCGACGTCGGCTCGGTCAAGGCGCTGGTGCACGGCGCCGCCGAGGACGCCGGCGCCGACCTGAGCCGGTTCATCGGCGGCCACCCGCTGGCCGGCCGCGAGCGCTCCGGCCCGCTGGCCGCGCGCGCGGACCTGTTCGAGGGCCGTCCCTGGGTGCTGACACCCGGCCCGACCACCTCCCGCGACGCCCTGAACCAGGCCCTGGAGCTGGTCTCGCTGTGCGGCGCGGTGCCGGTGGTGATGGACACCGACGAGCACGACCACGCCGTCGCCCTGATCTCGCACGCCCCGCACCTGGTGGCCGCGCTGATGGCGGCCCGGCTGGAGAACGCCCGCGAGGAGTCGGTGCGCATCTCCGGTACCGGTATCCGGGACCTGACCCGCATCGCCGGCGGCGCCCCGGAGCTGTGGGAGGACATCCTGTCGGCCAACGCCCCGGCGATCGCCGAGGTCCTGGCCGCCTACGCCGAGGATCTGCGGGCCGCCGTCGACGCGCTGCACGCGGTCGGCGGGGACGACGCCGAGGCCGCCAAGCGCGGCGCCGCCGACCTGGCCGACCTGCTGCGGCGCGGCAACACCGGGCACGCGCGCATCCCCGGCAAGCACGGAGCGGCTCCGGCCTCTTACACCGGGGTGCCGGTGCTGATCTCCGACCGGCCCGGCGAGCTGGCGCGGCTGTTCGCGGCGGCCGGCAGCGTCGGGGTGAACATCGAGGACGTGCGGATCGACCACTCGCCGGGGCGCGAGGCCGGTCTGGTGGAGCTGATGGTGGACCCGACCGTGGCCGATCGGCTGGCCACGGACCTGGCCGCCGCCGGCTGGACCGTCCAGTCCTGACTCGGCCCGTCTGGTCCGAGCCGGCTCCGGCGCGTCCTGGCTCCGGCCTGACTCGGGCCCGACTCGGGGTTCCGGTCCGGGCTGACGGTCCCACCGTCTACGGTTGACTTCCATGCGATTCCTGCACACCGCCGACTGGCAGCTCGGTATGAGCCGCCGGTTCCTGGACCCCGAACGCCAGGGCCAGTTCGACGCCGCCCGGCGCGACGTGCTCGGCACCCTGGGCCGGCTGGCGGTGTCCGAGGGCTGCGAAGCGGTGGTGGTCGGCGGGGACGTGTTCGAGACGAACAACGAATCGGCGCGCACAGTACGGCAGGCCATGGAGAAGCTGCGCGACCTGCCGCTGAAGGTGTTCCTGCTGCCGGGCAACCACGATCCGCTGAACGCGGCGTCGATCTGGGACTCGCCGAAGTTCCGCGACGCCTGCCCGGACAACGTGCTGGTGCTGCGCGACGGGCAGCCGGTGCGGGTGCGGCCCGGTTTCGAGGTGGTCGGGGCGCCGTGGCGCTCGAAGCGGCCGACCTCGGACCTGCTCGGCGACCTGCTGACCGCCCTGGACCCGGCGCCGCCGGGCGTGCTGCGGGTCGCGGTCGGCCACGGGGCGGTGGACGCGGTCGCGCCGCAGGCCGACCCGGTGGCGCTGATCCGCATCGCCGGCGTCCGCGCGGCGCTGGAGGCGGGCAAGGCCCACTACGTCGCGCTCGGTGACCGGCATTCGACCACTGAGGTGACGCCCCGGGTGTGGTACTCCGGCGCCCCGGAGCCGACCGACTTCGACGAGGTGGACGCCGGCAACGTGCTGATCGTCGAGCTGGACGAGGCCGATCCCGCGGCCCCGCCGACCGTGACCCGGCACCGGGTCGGCACCTGGCGCTTCGAGCCGGTGACGGTCGAGGTGGCCGGCGCGGCCGACGTCGCGGCGCTGCGGGCCCGGCTGGCCGCGATGCCGGACAAGGACCGCACGGTGCTGAACTTCGCGCTGCGCGGGACGCTGTCGGTCGCCGAGAAGGAGGCGCTGGACGCGGTGCGTGAGGAGGCCGCCGACCTGTTCGCGGGCTCGCGCGACTCCTCCAGCCGCACCGATCTGGCGATCCGGCCCGCCGACGACGACTTCGACGCCCTCGGCCTGACCGGCTTCGCCGCCCGGACCCTGGACGACCTGCGGGAGCTGGCCGCGGGCGGGGACGAGGCCGCCGCGCGGCAGGCTTCGGACGCGCTGGGGCTGCTGGTGCGCCTGACGGGTTCGGGCGCTACCTCCAGGAGGGCCTCGTGAGGCTGCTGCGGATCCGGCTGACGAACTTCCGCGGCGTCGCCGACCGGGAGCTGACGTTCGCCGAGCACGGCGTGACCGTGGTCGAGGGGCCGAACGAGTCCGGCAAGAGCAGCACCATCGAGGCCTTCGGCCTGCTGCTGGACGAACTGGACTCCTCCCGCAAGGAAGCGGTCCGCGCGGTCAAGCCCCGGCACAGCGACGCCTCGCCGGAGGCCGAGGCGGAGTTCCGCGTCGGCGGCTACCACCTCCTCTACCGCAAGCGCTGGCTGCGTCCGCTGACCGAGCTGCGGATCCTGGCGCCGGCCCCGGAGACGCTGACCGGCCGCGAGGCCCACGAGCGGGTCCTGGCGATCTTGAACCAGGCCACCGACTACGACCTGTTCAAAGCCCTGCGGGTGCTCCAGGACAAGCCCTTCGACGTCGACCGCATCGCCGGCAGCGCCTCCCTGCGCGCCGCCCTGGACGCGGCGGCCGGCGGCGCGGGCCCCGGTGACGGCTCCGAAGACACCCTGGTCCAGCGGGTCGAGAAGGAGTTCACCCGCTACTTCACCCCCAGGAACCACCAGCCGACCGGCGAATACCGCACCGCCCTGGACGCCCACACGGCCGCCACCGCCGAAGCCACGGACCTGGCCGCCACCCTCGCGCGCGTCGAAGCCGACACCGAGCGGCACGGCGAGGTCACGGCACGCCTGGCGGACTTGCAGCAGCGGCTCCTGGCCGACCGCGGCGACCTGGAGCAACTGGGCCAGCGCGCCAAGAACGTGGAAACGCTGCGCACCCGCCGAGACGGCGCCGACGCCCTGGTCGAGCGCGCCTCGCGCGACGCGGACCTGGCGGCGGCCGCGTGGACGGCGCGCCAGGCGCTGGTGCGGGGCATGAGCGACTACGAGGGCGAACTCACCACCCTGCGCGACCAGATCGCCGCCCACGCCGAACTCCGCGCGGACGCCGACACCCGCCGCACCGGCGCCCAGGCCATGCACCAGAGCGCGGACGAGGCGCACCGCCTGGCTCTGCGCGGCTACCAGGCGGCGGACGCGGACTACCGCTGGATGCGCGACGCGCACGAGCTGGAGCGCGTCCGCGCCGACCGCGAAGCGCTGGCGGAAGCGGACCGCGAGGTCGAGGCGGCCGCGGCGGAGAGCGCGGCGACGGAGATCGACGACCGCGCGGTCGACGCGATCGACCAGGCCGACCGAAGCGTGCGCGACGCGCGGACCACGATCGAGGTGGCTGCCGCGACCGTGCGCGTGGAGCGGCTGGGCGGCGCGGTGGTGACGGTGACGGAGGCGCGGGGCGCCGTGCCTGAGGCCCGCGATGGCCTTGAAGCTTCGCAGGCGGCTGCGATGCCAAGCCTGCCGCTGAGTGAGTCGAGCGCCGCGCCGGCTGGCTCAGCCGACTCGCAAGCTGGCCTGAGCGCTGCCGACTCGCTTACCGCTGGGCCTGCCACTGCCGCGAGCGCCGCCGCCATCCCCGAAGCCCGCGCCGGTGCGGCCACCACTATCGCGACCACCACCATCGCGACCACCCCGGATCTCGCCGCACCCCTGATCCGCCGCATCACCGACCCGCTGGTCATCGAGGCCGAGGGCATCCTGCGCATCACCCTCGCCCCCGGCGCCAGCGAGCGCGAGCTCCGCGCGAAGCTCGATGCCGCCGAGTCCGCACTCGTCGCCCTGTGCCACCAGACCGGCGTGCGCGACCTCGCCGCCGCCCGCATCCGGCAGCAGCGCCATGTCGAGGCGCGCGCCGCCTTGGTGGCAGCTGAGTCCGCGCGCAAGAGGCTGAGCAAGGACCCTGCCGCGCTCGCCGATGAGCAGGCCCGCCTCGAAGCCCGCATCGCCGATCACCTCGATCGCCGCGACGGCTCCGTCCTCCCGCCCGCCGATCGCGATGAGGCCGAGACCGTCGCCGAGCACCGGCGCGCCGAGTCGGAGGAGACCGCCGCCAACCTCGACCGCGTCGCCGACGCCCTCCGCTCCGCCGAGGCCCGGGCCAACGAGCTCGTCGCCGAGGCGCAGAAGCTCGCGGGCCGGGCCGAGCACCTCGCCGCCGAGCACGAGGCGGCCCGAGTGCGCCTGGCCGAGGCCCGTGCCGCCGCCGAGGATCAGGTCATCGAGCAGCGGGACGCCGACGCGGCCAAGGCCCTCGCAGCCGCCGTGCAGGACCGCGCCGCCCACGACGCCGCCTACCGCGAGGCCGAGCCCGATCAGGTCGCGCTGCTGCTCGGCAACGCGCGGGACGTGGTCGGGCGCACCGAGTCCGAGATCGCCGAGGCGCGGGCCGAGTTGCAGCACCTGGCCGGGCGGCTCGACACCGTGGGGGACGACCTCGCCGACCGGCACCGGGAGGCCGAGGCGCGCCGGGACGCCGCCGAGCGGGAGAAGGACTCCGTCACCGCGCGTGCCGAGGCGGCGCGGCTGCTGCGCGACACCCTCCTGCGCCGTCGGGACGAGGCCACGCGCGCCTATCAGGGCCCGTTCAAGGAGCAGGTCGAGCGCTTCGGGCGGCTGGTGTTCGGGGCGTCGTTCGGGGTCACCGTGGACGCCGACCTGCGGGTGGCCGCCCGCACGCTCGACGGCCGCACCGACCCCTACGCCGAGCTCTCGACCGGCGCGCGTGAGGCGGTGGCGATGTGTGTGCGGCTGGCGTGCGCGGCGCTGGTCGGGCCGGACGGCGGGGTGCCGGTGATCATCGATGACGCGCTCGGCGCGGCCGACCCGGGACGGCGCCGGATGCTCGGCGCGCTGCTGGCCCACGCCGGAAGCCCGGCCGGTGCCAGTGCCGGTGCCGCGGTAGTCGCCGGAGCCGCTGATGCCGCCAGCGCTGCCGCCGCTCCCGAAACGCCGCCCGAACCCACCCAAATCATCGTTTTCACCTGCGACCCCGACCGCTACCGTGCCGTCGGCTCGGCGCAAGTCCGCTCGCTGGGCCACAATAACGATCGTGACGAAAGCCCGGCCTCCTGAGCCGCTGACCCCCAGCGAACTGCAGAAAAGGCGCGCCATGCGCCGGATGAAAGCGGTGGCGACCGGCTTCCTGTTGGGGGCGGCCGTCGTCTACATCGCCATGAAGCTCCTGCAGAACCACGGGGTCACCGGCTGGACCGGCTACATCGAGGCGGCCGCGGAGGCCGGCATGGTCGGCGGCCTGGCCGACTGGTTCGCCGTCACCGCCCTGTTCAAGCACCCGCTGGGGCTGCCGATCCCGCACACCGCGATCATCCCCAAGCGCAAGGACGCGTTCGGCGAGGGCCTGGGCACCTTCGTCGGCGAGAACTTCCTGTCCGAGGACGTCATCCGCGGCCGCCTGTCCGCGCTGGGCATCTCCCGCCGCACCGGCCAGTGGCTGTCGGAACCGGAGAACGCCGCCCGGGTCACCAGGGAGCTGGCCACCGCGGTGCGCGGCGTGCTGACCGTCCTGCGCGACGAGGACATCCAGAAGATCCTCGGCGAGGCCGTCACCACCCGGCTGGCCAAGGCCGACCTCGCGGCCCCGCTCGGCGGCCTGCTCCAGCGGGTCACCGAGTCCGGCAGCCACCACCAGCTGGTGGACATCATCGCGGCCCGGGCCCACGACTGGCTGGAGGAACACCCGGAGGCGATCGAGAACGCGGTGTCCAACGAGGCCCCGCTGTGGTCCCCGCGCTTCCTGGACGACGCGCTCGCCCGCCGCATCCAGCGCGAGCTGGTGAAGCTGGCCGGCAGCGTCCGCGACGACCAGCAGCACCCGGTGCGCGGGGCACTGGACCGCTTCCTGGCCGACTACGCCGAGGAACTGAAGACGGATCCGGCTACCCGGGCCCGCGTCGACAAGCTCAAGGCCGAGTTCCTTCAGCACTCCGAGATCCAAGGCCTGGTCGCCTCCGGCTGGACCGCCATGCGCCAAGCCGTGATAGAGGCCGCCGAGGACCCGGACAGCGACTTGCAGACGCGCGCCCGCGAGGGTCTGCAGAACCTGGGCCACCGCCTGGAGACCGACACCGGCATGCAGGAGAAGGCCGACGGCTGGGTCCGCGAGGTCGCGGTGCACCTGGTGACCACCTACCGCCAGGAGATCACCTCCCTGATCACCGACACCGTCGCGGCCTGGGACGGCCCGGCCACCTCCCGCAAGATCGAGCTCCAGGTCGGCCGGGACCTGCAGTTCATCCGCATCAACGGCACGGTGGTCGGGGCGCTGGCCGGCCTGCTGATCTACACGATCACGCAGCTGGCGTTCTGAGGCGCGCTCCTTCTGAGGCGCGCTCCTTCTGAGGCGCGTTCATTCTGGGGCGCGCTCCATACGCTGTCAGCAGAAAGGCTCGCCTCCAGCCGCCGCCCGCTGCGAGGGTGGAGCGATGAGACTTCTGATCATCGGCGGCAGCGCGTTCCTGGGCCGCGCCCTGGCCCAGGAGGCCCTGGACGCCGGCCACGAGGTGACCGTCTTCAACCGCGGCCGCACCGCTCCCGACGTGCCCGGCGTCCGCTCGGTGCGCGGCGACCGCGAGTCGCGGCCGGACCTGGGGCGGCTGGCCGCCGAAGGGCCCTGGGACGCCATCGTCGACACCTCCGGCTACGTCCCGCAGACCGTCGGCGCCTCGGTCCGTGCCCTGGCGGACCAAGCCGCGGCCTACGTCTTCATGTCCACCATCAACGTCTTCCCCGACTGGCCGGCCACCCCGATCACCGACGCCTCCCCGGTCCACGACTGCTCCCCGGACGCCGGTCCCGACGACGGCGACTACGGCACCCTCAAGGCCGGCTGCGAACGCGTCGTCGTCCGCGACTTCCCCGGCCGGGCCCTGTCCCTGCGCCTGGGCCTGCTCCTCGGCCCGCACGAGGACATCGGCCGCCTCCCGGCCCTCCTGCTGCGGATAGCCGACGCCGGCCCGACCCGCGACCTCCGCGTCCTGGCCCCCGGCGACCCCGGCTCCCCGCTCAGGCCGATCGACGTCCGCGACATCGCGCAGTTCACCCTCGGCGCCATCGGCCAAGGCCTGACCGGCCCCTACACCGTCGCCGGAACCCCGGCGAACGCCTCCACCTACGGCGAACTCCTCCAGGCCTGCATCACCGCCACCGGTTCGGCGGCCCGCCTGGACTGGGTCGACGCCGATTTCCTGCGGAACCAGGATGTCGAAGCCTGGACCGAACTGCCGATCTGGATCCCGCCGGGCGAAGTGCCGTGGTCCGTGGACACCTCGCGCGCCGAGGCGGCCGGGCTGCGCTGCCGTCCGCTGCGCGAGACCGTCCAGGACACCTGGGCCTGGCTCGCGGCCGACGACGGGCAGGTGCGGCGCTCGTACCAGCCGAAGCGGCCGCACGGGCTCAGCGAAGACAAGGAACGCGCGCTGTTCGCGGCCTGGGACGCGGCAAAAACGCCGTCGCGGGAGGCTGACCCCGCTTCATAGGCTCGCGGGTGTGGTGGATCAGATCGATGAAACCGTCCGGTCGCTCCGCAACCTGAAGCACCTCCACCAAGGCGAGTCCGAGAAGGTCATCCGCTGGGTCCGGGGCGAGTCGGCACGCCGCCTCGCCGACGGCGACCCCGGCTACCTGGGCGACCTCGGCATCGCGCTGCTGGCCTGCCATCGGGACGAACCGAAGGCCTGGCAGTACCAGGACATCTTCGACCACCTGCTCAGGCTGCTCATCGGCGACGCCGGGAAAGGCGACCTCGGGCAGGCGCTCCGACTGATCGGGGCGGCCCGGCACTCCGGTCACGACGTGGACCGCGTCGCGGCCGCGCTCCTCGCGGCGAACCGGCGCCGGGTGTCCTTGACGGCCGTGTTCGCCGAGGACGGATCGACGGCCGGGGTGAGCGACACCTTCCGAGCCTGCGTCGTCCATGAACTCGTCCTGCGCGAGGGCACGATCTCCCGCCGGAAGACGATCGCCGATTGGGCCGCCTCCCCGGCCATGCGGAACCAGCCGCTGGGCTGGCTGCCGCTGCACCTGGCGCCGTTCGAGCTGGACGGCGACCAGTGGCCGCACGCCACCCGACCTGACCGGGTCGCCACGGTCTCCCCGGACGTGCTGGCCTCGTGGCCAGCGACCGACCTGATCACGCCGGAGCTGTCCCAAGCCCTGTCCGCGCCGGTGATGAACTGGGTCGAGGACTCCAACGGCCGGGTCGAGACCGGAGTCTTCGGGCTGGCCGAACCGGTGCGGCCGCAGAGCGTCCCGGAGGTCCTGGCCGGGCTCGGGATGGACTTCCTGGAACCGGTCGACGGCCCGTTCCGGCTCGACGTCCACGACACCTCGGTCTGGGACGTCTGGCAGACGCTGTTCCGCGCGGCCTCCGGCGGCGGCGCCTACAGCCGGGGATGCCACGGCGCCTACAGCCGGCTGTTCGCCTGGCAGGCACTGGCCGCGCTCGCCGGAGCGTCGGCGAACAGCCCCCACGATGAAGTGGCGCGCTCGGCCCAGGCCTGCACCTGGCACCGCTTCGACGGCGAACTGCCCGGATTCTTCCGGATCTTCTGGGACATCGGCCTGGTCGGCGTCCGGCCTGGCGGCGGCAGCATCGCGGTCCTCGCCGCGACGGACACCGACTGATTTCCCGTTTACTGGAAGAGATTCCCCGCGTGATCGAGTTGCATATCGGCGGAGGGGAGAACCGTGGCGGTGGCGTCCCATCCGCCGCCGCGGTTCCCCTGCCGTCTTCTCGTGCTCTTCCTGTCCTTGCTGTCCCGGCGTTCCGGCCTCAGCCCGCGATCGGCAGCAGCGAGGCCGGGGACTTGACGCTGTAAGGCGTCCCGACCGGCGTCAGCCGCCCGGTCCCGGCGTCCACCCGGAACACCGTGATCAAGTCCGAGTGCTGGTTCGCGCTGAACAGCAGCGTCCCGTCCGGGGACAGCACGATGTCCCGCGGCCACGCCCCGCCGGCCGGCACCACCTCGACGGGCTCAAGAGCGGCGCCGTCGGAATCGATCGAGAACACCGCGATCGTGTCGTCGATGCGGTTGGAGACGTAGAGGAAACGGTCGTCGGCCGACACCCGGATCGCCGCGCACCAGGTCCGGTCGGACTTCCCGCGGTCGGCCTCGGCCCGGCTCTGCACTTCCGGGCCCGCCTCGCCAGTGCCCGCGGCCTCGTCCCACGAGCAGACCGCGACCGTGCAGGAGACCTCGTTCAGCAGGTAGAAGTAGCGGCCGGAGCCGTGGAACGCCAAGTGCCGCGGACCCGAACCGCCGGGCAGCGCCACAACACTGTGCGCGGCGAGCCGGCCGGCGCTGTACTCGTACACATACACCGAGTCCGTCCCGAGATCCACGGCCAGCACCCAGCGGCCGGACGGGGAGACCACCACCTGATGCGCGTGCGGCCCCTCCTGCCGGTCAGCGCGGGGCCCGGAACCGCTGTGCTGGATGACCTGCGCGGGCTCGGTACCGGTCACCCGGCCCTCAGCGTCCAGCGGGAAGACCCCGACGGTGCCGGAGGTGTAGTTGGCGACGAACAGCGCCGTGCCGTCCGGGTGCGACGCCAGGTGGCACGGGGCCGCGCCGCCGCTGGCAGTCTGGTCGCGCACGTCGGAGCTGCCATCAGCGACGCTGAAGCGGGCAGAGGCGACCCGGCCATCGGGCTCCTGTTCCACCACCGCGGTCAAGACGCCGCGCGCATCGTCGTAGACGACGTAGGAGGGATCGGCGATGTCCACCACCGAGACCGGGGACAGGGTGCCGTCGGCGGCATAGCGCAGGCAGTGGATGCCCACACCGTAGCTGCCGACCAGAAGATACGAGTTCGCAGAGTCGACCATGGTCGTATTGTCGCCCAAGCTGGAGCCTGGCGCTTTCCTTTCGATCACTGGCCGGTTCGGTTCGGTCTGGGCTTGTCCGGTCTGGTCCGGAACCGGTCTGGTCCGGAACTGGTCTGGTCCGGAACTGGTCCGGTCCGGAACTGGTCCGGTCCGGAACCGGTGGGGCGGAGCGACCGCCCCGCTGGTGGGCCCACCTGGCGCGCTGGGTTCACTCGGGCAGTGACTGCGGCGCGGGTATTGCGGTTCTGCGTTCTGTGTTCCGGCAGCGGTTTCGCCTGGTTCCGCTGATCCAGCAGTGTGTTCGGGGCGGGGGCTTTCGGGGTGAGGGGTTTTCGAGCCGGGTCGCTGTTGGGGTGTGGGTTTCAAATGCTTTTTACGGCCTTCGGTCATAGTTGTGCCGGTTCGGGGTTCGGGGTGGTGGGTGTGTTTGTCGGCTGCCAGTTCGCGCGTTCACAACCCCGCCGCACCTCAGGCCTCTTCAACTCCGGCAAGTCAGGACAAGGGCAAAGGGCCAGATCAAGAGCAAGATCAACGGCGCAAGCAAGATCAACAGCAAGATCAAAGTCAAAACCATGGTGAAGGGCCGGGCCTCCGGCGGGCCTCGGCAACCTCAGGGAAACTAGCGCGGTTCCCTCGGGTGGCCGGGTGAGTCTCAGCGGCTGCGGTCCCTGAGGTGGTGCGGTCCGTTCCCCTCGGTCGCGTC
>NZ_JAAFYZ010000085.1 GCF_018274385.1 Catenulispora pinistramenti
TCACACGCATGACCGCAAGCGCGCGGACTTTACCCCCGGACACCGGTGCTGTACCCCCCGGGCTGACGACGCGACCGTGGGGAACGGACCGCACCACCTCACAAACCGCCGCCGCTGAGACTGACCCGGCCACCCGAGGGAACCGCGCTAGTTTCCCTGAGGTTGCCGAGGCCCGCCGGAGGCCCGGCCCTTCATCACAGCCCTTGACCTTGACCTTCAGCTCTTGATCTTGCTTGTGGCTCTTGCCCTTGATCTTGCCTGTGCTGTTGATCTTGCTTGTGCCCCTTGCTCTGACTTGCCGGTGTTGAAGAGGCCTGAGGTGCGGCGGGGTCGTGAACGCGCGAACTGGCAGCCGACAAACATGCCCGCCGACTCGAACCCCGAACCGGCTCAACTATGACCGAAGGCCGTAAAAAGCTTTGAAACCCACAGCCAAACAGCAACCCGGCCCGCAAACCCCAGCCCCCACTAACCCGTCCGCCGAGCATTCCGCAACGTCACCACCAGCGTCAGCGCCCCGAGCGCCGCGACCGCCAGCAGCAGCGTGCTCGGCGACGCGACGTTCTTCAATGCGGACAGCACGTAGGGTGCTGCGAAGCCGAGGTAGGTGAAGGCCTGGAACACCGCGGTCATGCCGGCCAGGTCCTCGGGCGGGGCCAGGCGCTGGACCTCGGCGAGGCCGAAGACGAGCAGGACGCCGTAGCCGAAGCCCATGATGACCGCCGCGGCGAGGGTCAGGATCGCCTGGCCGGCGCCGAGGCCGGTCAGTGCGGCCACGCCTGCGTCGGTGAGGGTGCCGAGGGTGACCAGGCAGAGGCCCAGGGTCAGCAGGCGGGGGCGGCTGGGGTTCCGGCCGGCTGGGGAGGCGGCGATTCGGCGGGCGTAGGGCTGGATCAGGACGCCGGACATCGCGGTCACCGTCGCGGCGGTGCCGGCGTAGACCAGGGAGATGCCCTTGACGTGCCCGGCTGTCAGGCCCGGGAGGTAGACCATGGCGATTGTCGCGGCCGCGAACACCCATGGGGCCATCGGCAGCAGTACGCCGACGAAGCGGCGGTCGCCGAAGCCTCGCAGTCGGAGTAGGCCGCTGCCGAGGATGCCGGATTGCCAGCGCTGCACGGTTTCGGGGGTGCGGGCCAGTAGTGCCAGTGCCGTGGCGGCCAGTATCAGCTGTGGAATATAAGGGGCCTCGTATGCGGCCGGGCCCCACTGCACCAGTACCCCGGCGACCAGTGGGCCGATGCCGAAGCCGACCGTCATGGCGATCGACGCGCGCCGGGCACCCGCTCCGGCCACCGCGTTCGCGGCCGACAACTCCTTCACCCACGCGCTGCCCGCGCTGAAGGCCGCGCCGCTGGCCACGCCCATCAGTACCCGGCCGGTCGACAGCCAGGCCAGGCCGTGTGAGCCGAGCATCAGGACCACGCCGGACAGCATCGACAGCAGCACCGCGAACGTGACGACCGGGCGCCGGCCGATGCGGTCCGACAGCGGCCCGGCGATCAGCAGGCCGGGGACCAGGCCGGCCGCGTAGAGCCCGAAGATCGCCTCGGCGGCCGAGGCCGAGACGCCCATCCGCTCCCGGTAGAGCAGCACCATCGGGGCGAACTGGTTCGCGCCCCAGCCGATCGCGGTCAGTGCGAGCGCCGCGCGGGCCCAGGCCTGTCTGTGCGGTCGCACCGGGGGCTGGACCACTGTGTTCGTCACATCCGTAAGGCTCACGTATCCGATGTTCTCTTGCCTGCGCCGCGCTGCCCAGTGGCAGGAATGACAACTAGCGCTAAAATACTGACATGGGGAAGCACATCGTCGCCGTGGCCGTCACCGAGGGCGCGCCGATCTTCGAGATCTCGATCCCGGTCGAGGTGTTCGGCCGGGTCCGCCCCGGCATGGCCGATCTCGGCTATCAGGTCCAGATCTGCAACCCGGAGTCAGGTCCCGTATTCGCCGGCGGCGGCTTCGTCGCGCCCGGCGGCCACACCTACGCCGCGCTCGCCAAGGCGGACACGGTGATCCTGTCGGCGATCAGCGACGTCCGCGAGGAGCTGTCGGCGGAGCTCATCGCGGCGGTGCGGCAGGCGCACGCGAACGGGGCCCGCGTGGCGTCCCTGTGCTCCGGCGCCTTCATCCTCGCCGCCGCCGGACTGCTCGACGGCCGGCGCGCCACCACGCACTGGCTCTACGCCGAGGAGTTCCGCAAGCGGTTCCCGGCCGTGCTGCTCGATCCGGCGGTCCTGTACATCGACCACGGCGACGTGCTCACCAGCGCGGGCACCACGGCCGGGATCGACCTGTGCCTGGCCATGGTCGCCGCCGACCACGGCGCGGACGTCGCCAACACGCTGGCTCGGCGGCTGGTCGCGCCGACGCACCGCAGCGGCGGGCAGGCGCAGTACGTCGAGACGCCGGCCCCGCCGGCCGCTGGGCGCGACGGCCTCGGCCCGCTGCTGGACTGGATGCGGACGCACCTGGATGAGCCGCTGACCGTCGCGGCCCTGGCCCGGCAGGCGAACGTCGCCGAGCGCACCCTGATCCGCCGCTTCCACACCGCGGTCGGCACCACGCCCGGGAAATGGCTCACCGCGCAACGGGTTCTGCACGCGCGCCGCCTGCTGGAGACGACCGACCTGCCGGTGGAGCGGGTCGCCTCCGCGGCCGGGCTCGGCGGGGCGGCGAACCTGCGGCACCACTTCACCGAGGTGGTCGGGGTGGCGCCGAGCGACTATCGGCGGTCGTTCCGCGGGGTCGCCGCCGCGTCGTCGGCCCATGGGGAGTAGCTAGGATCAGGCCAGGCAATACGGGAGGCTTGATGCTGGAGCTAGAGGGGCTGCGCAAACGCTACGGCGACCGCGTCGCGTTGGACGGCGTGACCTTCTCGGTGCGTCCGGGGGAGTTGTACGGCTTCGTCGGGACCAACGGTGCGGGCAAGACCACGACCATGCGGATCACGCTGGGGGTGCTGGAGCCCGACGCCGGGTCTGTGCGGTTCGGCGGCAAGCCGGTGGACACCGCCACCCGGCGGACGTTCGGCTACATGCCCGAGGAACGCGGTCTGTATCCGAAGATGCGCGTCGGCGACCAGCTGCGCTACCTCGCCGAGTTGCACGGCATGAGCCGCCGCGACGCGGACCAGGCCGCCAAGTACTGGATGGAGCGGCTGTCGGTCGCCGAGCGGGCCGAGGACCGGGTCGAGGCGCTGTCGCTGGGCAACCAGCAGCGGGTGCAGCTGGCCGCGGCGCTGGTGCACCATCCGGCGGTGCTGGTGCTCGACGAGCCGTTCTCCGGGCTGGACCCGGTCGGCGTCGACAACCTCGCCGAGGTGCTGCGCGAGCGGGCCGCCGAGGGCGTGCCGGTGGTGTTCTCCAGCCATCAGCTGGAGCTGGTCGAGCGGCTGTGTGACTCGATCGGCATCATCTACCGGGGCCGGATGGTCGCCACCGGGACCGTGGACGGGCTGCGGGCCTCGCGGGCCGAGGTGGTGCTGCGGGTCGGGACCGACGCGGCGCCCGGCTGGGCCGACGCCCTGGCCGGGGTCCAGTCCGCCGACTACGGGGCGACCACCACGCTGATCCTCACCGCAGACGCCGACGACCAGGTGATTCTGGACGCCGCGCGGGCTTTGGGGCCGGTGCGGGAGTTCACGCCGCTGCGGCCGAGTCTGGCCGAGTTGTTCCGGGAGGCCGTCGCCGACCACAACGGCGAGGGCGACGGTGACGGCGAGGGTGACGGGGATGCTGCCGGCGGCGGTGAAGGCGGTGGTGCCGGCAACGGTGCTGGCGGCGCCTCCGACGGCGCCTCCGAAGCCCCGCCCGCCGCGAGCACCGACAAGGAAGGAGTCACCGCGTGAACGGTCGTACCGTCCGGCTGGTCATGCGCCGGGAGTTCACCGAGCGCGGCCGCGACCGCGGGTTCGCCATCTCGGTGGCAGTCTCGCTGCTGATCGTGCTGGTGGCCGTGGTGATCTCCGCGCTGGTCTCGAACCGGGACAAGACGCCGTCGTTCACCGTCGGCTTCGCCGGCCCCCGGGCCGCCGTCGAGCAGCAGTTCGCCGACCAGCAGGCCCCGGTCTACAAGATAAAGCTGACCTCCAGCGTGGTCACCGACTCGGCCGGGGCGCAGGCGCTGGTCAAGAGCGGCCGGCTGGACGCGCTGGTCGACGGCGGCCAGATCTACGTGCAGGATTCGGTCGATCCCAAGCTGGCGCCGGTGCTGGCCGGGGCCAACCTGGCCTCGCAGCTGCCGGACCTGGACCAGGTGCAGGGCCAGAGCACGGTGAAGCTGGCGCCGAAGGATCCGGACGCCGGGCAGCGCAAGACCGTCGCGCTGGTCGCCGAGATCATGCTGTTCAGCCAGATGATCGCCTATTGCATGTGGGTCGCCACCGGGGTGGTGGAGGAGAAGGCCAGCCGGGTCATCGAGATCCTGCTGTCCAGCACCTCGGCGCGGGCGCTGCTGACCGGGAAGATCATCGGGATCGGGGCGCTGGGGCTGTTGCAGCTGGCCGCCACCGCCGCGGTCGGGATCGGGGCCGGCTCGGCGACCGGGGCGCTGCACATGACCGGGCAGATCTGGCAGACCGTCGGAATCGTCGCGGTCTGGTTCGTCCTGGGCTACATCTTCTACGCCGCCGCCTACGCCGCGGTGGCCGCGCGGGTGTCGCGGCAGGAGGAGATGCAGACCGCGGTGCAGCCGCTGAACCTGGTGCTGATGGTGCCCTACTTCGCGGCGTTCGCGGCCCTGAGCAACCCCGACGCGGTCTGGGTGCGGGTGCTGTCGCTGGTGCCGCCGTTCTCGGTGCTGATCCAGCCGGTGCGGATCGCCGGCGGGGACGCGGCGTGGTGGGAGCCGGTGGCGGCGATCGGGTTGATGGCCGTTCTGACGGTCGGGATCGTCGCGGCCGGCGCGCGGGTGTATGAGAACTCTGTGTTGCGGTTCGGGTCCAAGGTCCCGATGCGGGTCGCCTGGACCGCGGGGAGGAAGGCGTAGCCGTGCCGAAGGTCCGGGTGCTGTCGTTCAATACGTTGGTCCGCGGCGAGCCCAGGGTGCGGTTGCGCGCGCTGGCCGAGGTGCTGGCCGATTCCGACTACGACGTGGTCTGCCTGCAGGAGCTGTGGATCCCGCCGAACTTCGGGCTGCTGCGGTCGCTGACCAAGGCCTCGTTCCCGTACGCGGCCCACGGCCCGCGGCTGCCGAGGATCACCGGCGGACTGCTGACGCTGTCCCGCATCCCGCTGGTCGGGCACCGCTATGAGGTGCTGGCGGCGCCCGCGCCGTGGCGCCGGGATCTGGTGATGCGCCGCGGCGTGCTGATGACCCGCTTCAACGACGGCGGGGAGTTCTTCACCGTCACCAACACCCACCTGACACCCAACCGCCCGGCGGACTGGTCGAAGGCCGCGCCGATCACGCGGGTGCAGCAGGCGGAGCTGGCGCGGCTGGCGAAGTCGGTGCGGCGGATCCAGTCCGGCGAGCCGGTGATCGCGGTCGGGGACTTCAACGTGCCCCGCGACTCCTGGCTCTTCGAGGGCTTCGCCGCCGCCTCCGGGCTGCGCGACGCGTTCGACGGGGACGCCGCGACCACGTTCCGGCCGGTGCCGGGCTGGGACGGCGCGGCCCTGGACCAGGTGCTGGTGACGCCGGGGGTGGCGGCCAAGGCCGAGGTGGTGTTCCAGGACAAGGTGCGGATGGCCGACGGGCGGGAGCGGTACTTGTCGGACCACTACGGGGTGGCTGCGACGATTGGGTAGGTGGAGCGTTCGGCGCTCGCTAGTCCTGCCGCCGCCCCGCCTTCGACGGCAGAAACGCCGCCAGCCCCTCCCAGGTGATGATGTGGTCGACGGTCTGCTTGGGGGAGCCGGCCGACTTGACCATCAGCACGTCCTCCTCTGGCGCGGGCGGCTCCAGGGTGGAGAGCTGGCTGCCGAGCATGTCGGCGTGGAACATGTGGCCCCGGCGGTCGGTGAGGCGTTGGTGCAGGGTCTTGAGGTCGACCACCAGGTAGACCATGCGGACCTGGGGTCGTCCGGTGCGCAGGCGGTCGCGGTAGGAGCGTTTGAGGGCGGAGCAGGCGATGACGGCCGGGCGGCCGGCTTCGGCTTCCTTGTCGATCCAGCCGCCGATCTCGTCGAGCCAGGGGAGCCGGTCGGCGTCGGTGAGCGGTTCGTGGGCGGCCATCTTGGCGACGTTGCTGCCCGGGTGGAACGCGTCGCCGTCGGCCCAGTCCCAGCCCAGGCGGCCGGCCAGGGCGGCGCCGACGGTGGATTTGCCGCTGCCGGAGACGCCGGTGATGACGACGACGGGCGGGGGCTGTGTCGGCCGGGACGGAGTCGTCGGCCGGGGTGTCCGCGGCGTGGCGGGGGTCGGTCGCACCATGGCTCCAGCCTGGCATCGCGGGGGTCGCGGTGCCTGTCGGTGCGGCCGGATGGGCTATCCGGGGGAACTGCCTACCTGCGGGGAATAAAAGCCCTTCCGTACAGAGCTGCCGCCGACATGAGCAACGACGAGATGCGTTCCTGGAACGACAAGATCATCGAAGAGTTCCGCGCCAACGCGGGCAGCGTCGAGCAGTTCGGCGGCAAGGGGTTGGTGCTGCTGCACCACAAGGGTGCGAAGTCGGGGACCACGTACGTCAGCCCGCTCGCCGGCTTCGCGCAGGGCGACGACGAGTGGCTGATCGTCGCCTCCAACGCCGGACGGGACAACCACCCGGCGTGGTACTACAACCTCCAGGCGAACCCCGAGACCGAGCTCGAGGTGCCCGGGGACGACGACGTGCAGACCGTGCGGGTCACGGCTCGCGTCGCCGGTGACGATGAGCGCGACGGCCTGTTCGAGGGGATCGTCGCCAAGGCGCCGCAGTTCGGCGAGTACCAGACGGGGACGCCTCGGCGGATTCCCGTCGTGGTGTTGGCACGGGCCTGAGACTTATCACGGCGCGCGGGTGGCGGTTCGGCTGTGGGTACTGACTACATGCCGAGCCGCCGGGCGATCTCCACCGGCACCTCGTAAGGCCGCTCCTTCGGCAGGTGCTCAGCGGCGCGGTCCTTGCGCCCCTCCTTGATCAGCTCCGCCATCTTCCGCACCGTCGGCGTGATGTCGCGGATCTCGGTGGTCCAGTCCTCGACGTACTCCGCGACGATGTGGCGGCTCAGCCCGACCTGGATCGAGCGCGCGTCCAGGACCGCGCCGGACAGCGTGCGCTCCGGGTCCCACTGCACGTTCACCGTCGCGTGCTTGATCTGCCGCTCCCAGTCCGCGCGGTCGGCGTACACCCCGCTCTCGTAGCTGGTCAGCACCGCCTGGGACAGCGCCTTCTCCCAGCCCGCACGCGTGATCCGTACCGCCAAGACGCGTTCCTGCCCCGGTTTGCGGGCCCAGCCGCAGCGGCCCATCATCCACAGGAACGACGGCTTGATCCACGTCATCCGGCTCAGCGAGAAGGGCGCTACGAAGCGTTGCGCCCGCACCGCCGCGTCGGCGATCTCGGCGCGGTAGGCCTGGTAGACGACGATCGATGTGCGGTCGCAGTCGGCGCGTACTTGGTACAGCGGAAGGTTGTTCGTGTTGGCCATGACGGCTCCCGTTCTGATCGTGCTTCGGGGGAGTCTGGCGCACGGGGCGTCTGGGCGCCCGGGAATTATCGCCGGCTCAGCGGTTCAGGTACCGCTGCTCCCACGACCATGGGTTGTGGTCCCGGTCGCTGGGCCGGTGCACCACGACCTTGCCGAAGCGCGACTTGCCGGTGATGCGGATCAGCGGACCGTCTTCCTCGCCCTCGGCCGCGGCGCCGGTGACCGAGCGCTTGCCGAACAGCGCGCCGCCCTCGTCCACCACGCGGGCGTTCTTCGGGACGGTGATGATCGCCTTGCCGCAGAAGGTGTTGACGTCCAGCGTGATCTCGCGGCCGGGCAGCACGGCGTCGGCCAGGTTGACGATCAGGGCGCCGAAGGTCGCGGTGGCCTTGGTGTGCCGGCCGGCGACCCAGCGGCCGGAGCGGATCAGCTTGCTGAAGGTGGCGGTCAGCTCCTGGCGCTCGACGGCCGAGATCGGGCTGGCCGGGCCGTGGCGCAGGTCGTCCGGGAGGTCGGCGGTGAGCGGGACCAGTTCGGCGCGGGTCGTGGCGCTGTACGCCGCGTCGATGCGCTCGGCCAGCTCGGTGCTGGTCAGCCGGCCCTGGGCCAGTGCTTCGGACAGGACGGCGGCCACCTCGTCGCGCTCGGCGTCGGAGGCCCGGACCTGCCCGGCGGCGACCGGAGCGGCGGCCGGAGCGACAGCCGGAGTAGCGACCGGATCGGCGGCCGGAGCGACAGCCGAAGTCGTGACCGGATCGGCAGCCGGAGCCGAGGACGTGGCCGGCGCCGTGGCCGGGACGAACTGGTTCTCTTCGGGCGCGGAGGTCATGCGAGCAGTGTAGCGGGAAACCGGGGAGAACGCGATATGTCGCGTTGGGCTGCCGGTCGTCCTGCCGGTCGTCCTGCCGGTCGTCCAGCCGGTCGTCCAACCGGTGGCCCGGCCGGTCGCCGGAGCAGTCGCCGGGGTCGGCGCGCCCGGCGCGGTATCAACGCCATGCGTTGCCCCAACTGTGGACGAACGACGAATGAAAGCCTTCGCTATCAGCGTCTTCTGTGCCTCGATAGGTCTTGTCCGGACCCTTATTCCCTTAGACAATACCGTCGCCACTTCATGCGCCAACCCCCACATTCGGCCCGCTACGGGAGTATCCATGATCAGATGGAAACGTTGGATCACAGGCGCCGCTGTTCTAGCCCTCACAGTGGGCGGCATCACCGGCGTCGCACAGGGTGTGGGCGCCAAGGGGCCGGAATCCGGGCCCGGCTCGTGCACCCTGAACGGCTGGAACCCCTCGACCGACCCGGCGAACGCGAAGAGCCTGCCGGTCGGGCAGCGTCCACAGACGTACAAGCCGGATGACTTCAACTGTTCCAGTGCGGTGTTCGCGCCGCTGGGGGCGGAGTTCCAGAAGTTCCCGCAGCCGCACGATTTCAATATCAAGAACACCCAGGTCTACGTGCCCTCGGCCAACGGCCAGCCGGCGACGCTGGCGCAGAAGCCGGCCGCGGCGGTGAACCCGCTGGCGCCGTACTTCCCGCCGTTCCAGCACTTCGTCGTGATCTACCGCGAGAACCACACCTTCGACGACTACCTGGGTGACTGTGCCACCACCGTCCAGGCCGGTTGCAACGGGCAGGTCGAGAGCACCAACCACATCAGCTCGGTCCCGGACCTGCACAGCCTGGCCAAGACCTACGCGCTGTCCGACGCCTACAGCACCGGGACGCAGCCGCCGTCGGGCCCGAACCACTGGTGGATGTTCTCCGCTCAGTCGCAGTCCAGCTCGCAGCAGCAGTCCTACCCCGCCAGCGGGACGCAGTTCGACCGCTTTCTGATGAACACCAACGGTCCGACGGACGAGGGCACCAACGCGTGCACGGCCCCGACCGGCACCGGTAGCGGCAGCAGCCCCTACACGTTCGTCATGAACGGCGACTTCTACTGGATGCTCTCCAGCGGCTCCGGCTACTGGAAGAACCCGGCCGACGGCAAGCTCGAGGTCCTGCCGCCGAACCGTCCGGGCACGAACATCCCGGAGGAGCTGCACTACAACGAGTACACCTGCTCCAACCAGAGCCTTCCGGACAGCACCATCGCCAACGACTACATCAACTTCGTCGGCACCAACGGGCTGCCGGCCTACAGCTACGTCGAGCTGTTCAACGACCACCCGGGCACCTACCAGGACATCGCCGGCAACGACACGGCGACGAACAACGTGGTGAACGCGATCGAGAACAACCCGACGTACGCGGGCAACACCCTGATCGTGGTGACCGAGGACGACACCCAGAACGGCAACAACGGCGCGGACCACGTGAGCAACACCTACCGCGTGCCGCTGGTCGTCATCGGCCCGTCCCAGTACGTCAAGCAGCACTACCTGTCGCACGTCGCGTACTCGACCAACAACGTGATCGCGGCGATGGAACGCACGATGCAGAACGTGAAGTCCGGCATCATCGACCCGAACGACAACATCGGGCCGACGACGTTCCCCATGACCACCAACGACCAGGCCGCGCTGGGTGACCCGTTGGAGGACTTCTGGGTCCAGGGCACGACACCGTTGTCGGCATCGGCCACGGCCTCGCCGACCACCGGCAACGCCCCGCTGGCGGTGAACTTCACCGGCTCGGCCACCGGCGGCACGGCGCCGTACACGTACAGCTGGAACTTCGGTGACGGCTCGACGAGCACGGCGCAGAGCCCCAGCCACACCTACAGCAGCGCGGGTTCGTACACTGCGACGCTGACGGTGACGGACGCTTCCTCGCCGGCGAAGACGGCGACGTCCCAGGTCGCGGTGAACGTCAGCGCGATCGGCAATCCGCTGGCGGCGTCGGCGGCGGGCAACCCGACCTCGGGGCAGATCCCGCTGACGGTGAACTTCACGGGGACCGCGACGGGCGGCACTCCGGCATACCACTACAGCTGGAACTTCGGTGACGGTTCGGCGGCCAGCACGGCGCAGAACCCGAGCCACACCTACTCGACCGTCGGGACCTACACGGCGACGTTGACGGTGACCGACAGCGCCTCCCCGGCGAACTCGGCGTCCTCGACGGTCAGCGTCACCGCCGATCCGATCGCCAGCGTGCCACCCAGCGCGCCGCAGAACCTGACAGCCTCCGGCGGCACCGGCCAGGTGACCCTGAACTGGCAGGCGCCGTCCAGTACGGGGGGTGAGACCCTCACGAAGTACAGCGTCTACCGCGGCACGTCCAGCGGTACGGAGTCGCTGCTCACCTCGGGGCCGTGCGCCAGCCTGAGCGGCACCACTTTGACGTGCACGGATACCGGGCTGACCGCCGGGACGACCTACTACTACCGGGTGACCGCGTCGAACCCGGTGGGCGAGGGCGGCCAGAGCAACGAGGTCAGCGCCACCCCGACCGGGAGCACCGGCGGCTGCACCGCCGGGCAGCTGCTGGGCAACCCGGGCTTCGAGAACGGGCCGTCCAGCCCGGCGCCGTGGTCGGTCACCTCGACGCACACGCCGCTGTCGGTGATCAACAGCAGCAGCAACCAGCCGCCGCACAGCGGGACGTACGACGCGTGGCTCGACGGCTGGGGCAAGAGCACGACGGACACGTTGTCGCAGACGGTGACGCTGCCCGCGGGGTGCACGACGTACAAGTTCAACTACTACATGCACATCGACACCGCGGAGACCACGACGACGACCAAGTACGACACGTTGCAGCTACAGCTGCTCAGCAGTTCGGGCTCGGTACTGAAGAACATGTACACGTACTCGAACCTGAACGCGAACACCGGATACTCGCTGCACTCGTTCGACCTGTCGGCTTACGCCGGGCAGACCGTGACGATCAAGTTCACCGGGACCGAGGACTCGGAGTACCAGACGTCGTTCGTCATCGACGACACGGCTTTGAACGTGAGCTGATAGAGCGCGCGTGGGGCCGGCCGGGTGGTTGCACCCGGCCGGTTTTGTTTGTCGGTGCGCGGTGCGCGGTGCGCGGTTTCCGGGGTCCGGGGCGGTGGGCTCAGCCGAGCGTCAGCAGGCCTTCGGAGTCCAGCAAGCCCAGCACGTCCTTCGGCGAGCTGAGCGACGCTGACAGCGTGGCAAGGCGGCTCAGGGCGGCGCGGGCGTCGTCGCCGGAGAGCGGCCGTACGTCGTTGTCCTCGCCGCGCCGAACGGGATGGACCTGGACGCTTCGCAGGCGGCGGTCCTCGATGCCGCAGTGCAGGACGAGTCCGTCGAGATGGCGGCCGGCCATCGCCGGCCAGTCGAAGACGAAGTTGCCCAGGCTGTAGAAGATGGGCCGGCCGCGATGTAGTTCGATGCCTTGGACGCTGTGCGGGCCGTGGCCCATGACGAGGTCGGCGCCGGCGTCGATCGCGGCTCGGCCGATCGTCCGCTGGTAGTCGCAGACCTCGTCGCCGGCCACGCCCCAGTGGCAGGAGAGCACCAGGACGTCGCAGCCGGTGCGTAGTGCTTCGACGTCGCGGACCATGGCGGCCAGTTCGTGGGGATAGGGCTCGGTCAGGACTCTGGGCGGCCGCCCGGGGACCTCGGCCGATCGCAGATCCGGTACGTAGGAGGTCGAGGCGCGCAGGGTCGCCACTCCCGGCGTCTGCGGCCCGGCGGCCATCCCGAAGGGCCAGCAGATGGCGGTGTAGGCCAGGAAGCCGAACCGTACCCCGTCGCGCTCGGACACGACCGGGCGGTGCGCCGCGCTGAGGTCCGCACCGGCACCGCAGTGGGCGATCCCCGCGCTGTCGAGGGTGCTGAGGCCGGTCAGCATCGCCTTGGGGGGGAAGGTGACGTTGTTGGCGACGCTGACCGCGTCGATGCCGGCCGCGGCCAGGCCTTCGACCATCTCCGGCGCGGAGTGCCGCCAGTTCGGCTTGTGCGCGATATCAGGGGTCTGCGGATCCTGCCCGGGTCCGCACAGCACGCCTTCGAGGTTGACGAACCGCACGTCGGCGGTTGCCAACAAATCTCGCACGTGCTGGAAGGCGGAGGCAGGATCCGTGCGCCCCTGTAGGTTGACGTCTCCGGCGAGCATCAAGATCTGCGACATGCCTTGACGCTATCCCGGAGCGCTCGACTACAGCTGCCCTACAACGGTTCCCTACAACAGCTGCCCTACAACAGATCCACGTTCCCATCGAACTGCCACAGCGGGTTCGCGACCACCTTGCCCGGCGTGACGATCAGGAAGTACCCGTTCACCTCCTGCGGGCCGTCGCCGTCGGCGATGTAGCGCCCGTTGGCCGTGATGTCGAGCTGGTAGATGCCCTGGGCGGTGATGTTGTTGCCGGGGACGTTGAAGGTGATGGTGCAGCGCCAGTCGTTGCCGGAGCCCTCCTGTTTGCCGAGGCCCTCGCTCTTGAGGCAGGAGGCCGTGGTCGCCAGCTGCGCCTCGGTGACCGAGGAGTGGTACATCTGCGTCTGCTGGAGGCGGAAGAGGTGGCCGAAGGCGGTGGCCACCGACTTCTGGACCTTGGCCTGGGTGATGCCGGTGCCGCCGGCGTCGGAGGTGGTGGCGGCCACGACCCCGGCGGTGAGGGCCAGGACGACGGCCAGCGGGACGACGCCGAGGGCCAGGACGCGGCGGCCGGCGCCGTCGTTGGTGAGGTTGGTGAAGTCCCGGCGCAGGAACAGCAGGTAGGCCAGGACCGTGGCGACCACTGCCCAGACCAGACTGACCACGACCCCGATCATCAGAGGCTTGATTTGGGTGGGGTCGGTGAACAGGCCGTTCCAGGAGATGAAGGCGTAGCCGGGCAGGGCCAGGCGGATGGCCACCGGCAGCGGCAGCATCTGCGCCAGCTGCATGCCGAGCGCGACCAGCATCGGCAGCAGCAGGCCCATCGGGGACTTGCCCAGGGCGATCGAGCCGAGCAGTCCGATGGCGGCCAGCGCCAGGGTCGGTGCCAGCACGCACGCCCACGCCAGCAGCACCTTGCCGGCCGCGTCGCCGGGGGAGAGCGTGTGGCCGTCCAGGCCGACCAGTGGCAGGTTCTTCTCGGCCAGCAGACCGCCGAGGGTGCTGGACGCGGCCAGCCCGACGACCAGCAGCAGGATCACGGTGAGGCTGGCCACGGCCTTGGCGGCGAAGATCCGGCGGTGCGAGCGGATGGCGATGATCAGGTGGCGCCAGGTGCCGAGCCGGTCTTCGGAGGCGAAGACGTCACCGGCGACGACCGACGTGAGCAGCGGCAGGGCCCAGGTCCCGGCGAACCCGAGCGCCACCAGCGGCCCGGCCCAGCCGGTGGCGTGCATCCAGCGGCCGAACAAGGTGTCCGAGGGCAGCGTGCTCTGCTTGTCGATCGCGAAGACCAGCACGCCCGGACCTATCCAGCACAACAGAATCAGCAGGCGCACTCGCCAAGCAGAGAACTGCTTCACCAGCTCGAAGCGGAGAATGCGGCCGACCGGAACCGGCCCCGCCGTGGGAGTCTGGGCCGCGGGCGCCGTGGCGTCGGCGTCGGCAACGGTCGCGGTCATCGATCGGTCTCCTGCTCGGTGAGGTCGAGGAACGCGGCTTCCAGGGGCGAGACGACGGGGGCGAATTCGCGTACTGCGATATCCGCGCGCACGACCCGGGAGAGGAGTTGGTCCAGCGCGGCCACCTGCGCCCGCACCACGATCACGTCGGTGTCGGCCAGCGCCGCGGCGTCGGTGCCCGCGACGACGCTGATGCCCGGCGTCTCGGCGGCGATGGCGGCGGCGGCGGCCGGATCCGTCGTGCGCAGCCGGTAGTCGAGTTCGCGGGTCTCGTCAGAGAGTTTGTTCAGCGGCCCGGAGAACACCACGCGCCCGGTGGACAGGATCGTGACCTCTGAGCACAGTGCTTCCAGGTCGTCCATCCGGTGGCTGGACAGGATGACGGTGACGCCGGCGGCCACCAGCCGGTTCAGCACACCGTGCACCTGCTTCTTGCCGGACGGGTCCAGGCCGTTCGCCGGCTCGTCCAGCACCAGCAGCTTCGGCTTGGTCAGCATCGCGGCGGCCAGGCCGAGGCGCTGCCGCATGCCGAGCGAGAAGCCGCGGACCTTGTCGTCGGCGACCTCGGCGAGGCCGACTTCGTGGAGGGCTTCGCCGATGTCGGAGGTGACGGCGTCCCGGGGACGCAGCGCGGCGAGCGTGGCAAGGTTCTGCTTCGCGGTGAGTGTGGGGTACAGGCCGGGGCCGTCGACGAACCCTGAGACACCGTCCGGCGCCGGCAGCGCGCGGCCCACCGGGGCGCCGAGGACCTCCAGCGTCCCCTCGTCGGCGACGGCCAACCCCAGTAGCAACCCCAGAAGAGTGGTCTTGCCGGCGCCGTTCGGGCCGACCAGGCCGTGGATCTGACCCCGCGCCACGCTCACGTCGACATGATCGAGCGCGACGACATCACCGAAAACCTTGGTGATGCCGCGGCCCCGTATCGCGACGGTCGTGTCCATACGCGCCTCCCTCGCCGGCTGAGCTCATCGGATTCCGGAGGAACCTACCCCCGGCCGGTGGCGCTCACCCGCGAAACGGCTGAATGTTCGCCGAACGCGGGTGGGATGCCGGACGTCGGGCGCGGGACCGCTTGCGGTACGGGTGTTCTGGCCGCTGACAAGGCCCCGGCCTGAGGGGATCAGGCCGGGGCTTCTCATTGCCCTGACAAGGCGATCATGCTCGCGGGGGAGGGGCATCCCGCGGGATTATGAGCCGGAGCCGGCAGTCCCTACGGCTGAGCCGGCGCCGGCACGATCGCGTTGATCTCAGCCAGTTCCTCAGCGGTCGGCTCCCAGTCGCCGGCGGCGGCGTTCGCGCGCACCTGCTCCGGGTTCATCGCGCCGGAGATCACCGAGGTGCAGCCGGGCTGGGCGGCCAGGGCCGCGATGCCGACGTCCAGAATGCTGCGGCCGTGCTTGTCGGCCCACTCGATCAGCGCCTCGACCTTGTCCAGGCGGTCCTCGGTGACCCAGTGCGGGCGGCCGGCCAGCCGGGCGTTCTCCGGGATCTCGGCGCCGCGCCGGACCTTGCCGGTGAGCAGGCCGTTGGCCAGCGGGAAGTACGGCAGCACGCCCAGGCCGAAGCGCTCGGCGGCCGGCACCACTTCGGTCTCGGCGTCGCGGACCAGCAGCGACCAGTGGTTCTGGGCCGAGACGAACGGGGTGGCGTTCAGCTGCTCGGCGACGTAGTGCGCCTCGGCGATCTGCCAGCCGGCGAAGTTGGAGTTGCCCAGGTAGCGGACCTTGCCCTCGCGGACCAGGTCGTCCAGCGCCGACAGGGTCTCGGCGATCGGCGTGGCCGGGTCCGGGGTGTGCAGCTGGTACAGGTCGATGTAGTCGGTCCGCAGCCGCTTCAGCGAGGCCTCCACGGCCCGCCGGATGTAGGACCGGCCGCCCTTGGCGCCGGCCGCCGGCGGGTACCCCATGTCAAAGCTCTGATGCCCGAACTTGGTGGCCAGGACCACCTGGTCCCGGCGGCCGGCCAGGACCTCGCCGAGGAAGCTCTCGGACTGGGACCGGCCGTACATGTCGGCGGTGTCCAGCAAGGTGATGCCGGCGTCGATCGCGGCGTCCACGACGCGCCGGGTACCGGCCACGTCCAGTCGGCTGCCGAAGTTGTTGCAGCCCAGGCCGACGACGGAGACGAGCAGGCCGGAATTACCAAGGTGACGATAGCGCATACCACGATCTTAACTCGGTGCGATTCACCCGTTGAGGAACTCCACCGGGACCATGACCAACCGTGACCGCACGAACTCGCCCAGCCCCTTGGCCTGCGGATCGGCGCGGGTCGAGGAGGCCACCCCTTCCCCGAGCATGCCGTAGACGACGAAGTTCAGGGCCCGCAGGTTGGGCAGTTCGAAGCGCTCCACGCGCAGATCGCTGCACTCCGGGACCAGCTTCTGGAACGTGTCGACGTCCAGGGTCTCGCGCAGCCAGGCGTAGGCGCGGTCGGTGCGCGTCCACATGCCGACGTTCGCGTTCCCGCCCTTGTCGCCGGACCGCGCGCCGCAGACCAGGCCCAGCGGGGCCAGGCGCTTCATCCCGTCGGAGAAGAACGGCTCGGGCGGTCGCGGCGCGCCCAAGTGCAGCGGCACGCCCATCGGCCGGCGGCAGGGCCGGATCTCCACCCGCTCGCCGTCGGGCAGCACCACGACGTGGTCCACGTGCCGGTCCTGGATCAGCGTCGGCCAGTAGACCCCGTATTCGACCTCCCGGGTGGGCGGGGCGGTCGGGTGGAACCCGGCGTATCCGGCCAGCGAGAGGCTGGCCACCGCGCTGGTGAAGGCCTGGCCGACCTTGTCCGGATCGGGGTCCTTGACGGTGATGTGCAGGTAGGCGGTGGCCTCTTCGTCGCTGCGGGCCTGCTCGGCCGGCTTGTCGCTGCGTTGCAGCCGCACGTCCACGCAGGCGAAGCGGGCCCGGCCGCCGAGGGTGTCGAAGATCTGCTGCTCGGCCAGTCCGGCCTTGGCCTCTATGTCCAGGCTGGTGATGCCCAGGCTGACCGAGTTGCGGTAGCCGCCGCGGTAGTTCAGCGCGACCTTCAGCTTGTGCGGACCGGTCATGCCCTTGGCACCGCGGATCTCGACCCGGTCCGGGGCCTGCTGGGTCAGGCGCAGGGTGTCGAAGTGCGCTGTGACGTCAGGGTTCGTATAGGCCGGGCCCTCGATCTCGTACAGCAGCTGCGCGGTGACGGTGCCGACCGAGACCACGCCGCCGGTGCCCGGGTGCTTGGTGATCACCGCGGAGCCGTCGTGCGCCACCTCGGCGATCGGGAAGCCGGGCACCCGGGTGTCGGGGAGTTCGTCCAGGAAGGAGTAGTTGCCGCCGGTGCACTGCGGGCCGCACTCGATGACGTGCCCGGCGGCGACCGCGCCGGCCAGGGCGTCCCAGTCCTCGCCGTTCCAGCGGTGCCACCAAGCGGCCGGGCCCACGACGAGCGAAGCGTCGGTGACCCGGCCGCAGACGACGATGTCCGCGCCGCCGGCTAACGCCGCGGTGATGCCCCAGCCGCCCAGGTAGGCGTTGGCCGAGACCGGTCCGGCGGTGTCGCGGTACAGCTCGCCGGTGTCCAGGTTGTCGAAGGGGACCTTCTTGGCCCGCAGCTCGGCCAGCCGGGGCAGCAGGTCGTCGCCCTCGATGTGGGCCACCGACAGCCGCAGGCCCAGATGCGCCACCAGGGCTCTGAGATCCTCGGCCAGCCGGGCCGGCTCCAGCCCGCCGGCGTTCGTCACGACCTTGATGCCCTTCTCCTGACAGGAGCCGAGCACCTGGTTCATCTGGGCCAGGAAGGAGCGCGCGTAGCCGGGGCCGCCGCGTTCCCGTGCCTTGTACAGCAGCAGCGGGGTGAGCTCGGCGAGGTAGTCGCCGGTCAGGACGTCGATCGGACCCCCGTCCACCATCTCCCGGACCGCCGACAGGCGGTCTCCGTAAAACCCGGAGGAGTTGGCGATGCGTACCGGGCGGCGGGGCGGGACCTGGGTGTTCACTTCACGAACTCCTCGCAGTGTGAACCGAGTTCTCCCCGTGACTTTACTCGCGGGGTACCCCCTGGCGGGCCAGTAGCGCGCAGGATTTCCTAGAACGAGTGAGGGGGAATTCCGGTCGGTCCGGTTCGTCTTGAGATCCACTCGGCCTTTTCGAGTAGATCGTCATCCTCTGGCATGTCAGTCCCCGGGTTGATCGGTCCTGACTCCCGCAGCTCCGGCCCGCGTGGCGTCTGCCATGATCGGGGAATGACAGGGTCCGTCGAAGAGGTATTCCAGGAAGCAGGGTGCACCGGCCAGTTGTGCGTGCAGACTCTGGACGGTTCCCGGGAGGTGGCGCTTGACGCGGACCGCCCGGTGGTCTCGGCCTCGGTGGTGAAGGTGTCGATCGCGCTGACCGCCGAGACCCAGATGGCGGACGGCCGCCTGGACCCGCGGCGCCGGGTACTGCTGCCGGCCGGCCCGGACCGGTCGCCGGGGCCGGTCGGCTTCGCGCTGTATGAGGATGACGTCGAGGTCTCGGCACGTGACCTGACCGTGGCGATGCTGACCCTCAGCGACAACCCGGCCACCGACGCGCTGCTGGACCTGGTCGGCGTGGACGCGGTGAACGAGCACATCGCAGGACTCGGCCTGACCGGCAGCGTGGTGGTCGCCGACGAGGCCGCCATCGTGGACTCGATCGGCCGCGACGCCGGGTTCGCCGGCTGGCGCGACCTGATCGCGTGGCTCGAGGCCCCGCACCCGCGGCCGGAGAAGGACGCGGTCGCCGAACGGGTCTACGCGAACGCCACCGCGCTGGTCCCGGAGCTGACCACCCGGACCACGGCCCGCGAGACGGCCACCTTGCTGCGGCTGATCTGGACCGACGAGGCGGGCCCGGCCCCGGCCTGCGCACGGGTCCGCACCCTGATGGCGCGCCAGCTCACCAGGCACCGCCTGGCCGCCGGCTTCGCTTCCCCGGTGACGGTGGCCGCGAAGAGCGGCGGGCTGATCGGCGTGGTGCGCAACGAGGTCGGCGTGATCAGCTTCCCGGAGGAGAAGTACGTGGCCGCGGTCTTCACGCAGACGCCGGGCGGCGCCGAAGCCGGGGCCGACGACCGTGCGGTGAACGCGGCGATCGGGAGGGCCGCGGCGGTGGCGGTGGGGGAGCTGCGGGAGGGGCGTTGAGGGCCGTCGACGTGCTAAATGAGTTGCCGCGCGCGGTCCTGGTCGGATAGGAAGGCGCCATGCTGAGGGGTACCAAGATCGGGCTCAGGGCCCGTCACGACGACGACGTGCCGGTCCTGCTGGCCGAGCTCTACAACGACGTGGACAACTCCGCGCGGGCCGACGGCCGGCCGTGGCGGCCGCTCCCGCCCGGCACGAAGGACCCGCGGCTGGCCGTGGATGAGAGCGAGGACCAGTACGTCTCGTTCTCGGTGGTGGAGCTGGAGGGCGGCACCTTGCTCGGCACCGCCACGCTGTGGGGGATCGACACCCACAATCGGACCGCGCACGTCGGGCTCGGCCTGTTGCCGTCCTGCCGCGGCAACGGCTACGGCACGGACACCGTCGCGGCCCTGTGCTGCTACGGGTTCACCGTGCGCGGCCTGAACCGGCTGCAGATCGAGACACTGGCCGACAACTACGCGATGCTGCGCGCGGCTGAGAACAACGGCTTCGTGCGCGAGGGTGTGACGCGGTCCTCGGCGTGGGTGATGGGCCAGTTCATGGATGAGGTGGTGCTGGGGCAGCTGGCCGGGGAGTGGAAGGCGAAGGGCTGACGTGCTGACGGCCGCCTTCTCGGCGGCGCTTCAGCTGTCGCCGGCGGCGTGAGCAGAATAAGCATTCGCGAGCAGTGCCTCTACGAGCGCACTCTTCGCTTCGGGATGGGCATCCCTGGCCGCGCTGTCGGCGCCGAGGTCCTTGACCAGCGCCGCCTTCGCCTCGCCGTAGTGCCGGACTTCGTCAGGGTGCGTCCGCAAGTAGTCCCGGAGAAGTACGTGATCCAGGTACGGCTTCGTGTCCACGACTGCTCCATACAGGTGATGCCGGACCGGCGACGGCTTCTGGAACGCCTCGCGTCCGGTGATCCCCAGATCGCCTTCGTGCTTGTAGCGCAGTCCGCCGAGCCGCGTGATCAGTTCCGGCATCAGGCTCGGGTCCGGCAGCACGATGCCGACGTCGATGATCGGCTTGGCCGGGCAGCCCGGGACCGCGGTGCTGCCGACGTGCTCGATCGCCACGGCCAGGTCCGCGACGTGCGGTGCGAGGGCATCCGGGCAGTATCGGCCCGGATCCCATCGCTGACGGAATCCGGGCCCTGAGGTGCTAGGTGCTGCTCCAGCTGCTACCGAAGGCTCACTCCCCGGGCAGCGGCTGCGGGGCCGGGATGCCGGAGTAGTGCGCCGCGGGGCGGATGATCTTCGAGTCGCGGGCCTGTTCGAGGATGTTCGCGCACCAGCCGATGACCCGGGAGGTGGCGAACGTCGGGGTGAACATGTCGCGCGGGACGCCGGCCAGTTCCATCACCACGCCGGCGTAGAACTCGACGTTGGTGTAGAGCTGGCGGCCCGGCTTGAGTTCGGCGAGGGCCTTGATGACGTGCGCCTCGACCGCGACCGCGAAGTCCACCAGGTCCCCGCCGAGGCGCTGGGCCACGCCGCGGAGCATGATCGAGCGCGGGTCGTCGGTGCGGTAGACCGGATGGCCGAAGCCCATGATCCGGGAGCCCGACTCGACCTGGGCGCGCACCCAGTCCTCGGCCTTGTCCGGGGTGCCGATCTCGTCCAGCGTGTCCAGGGCGCGGGAGGGGGCGCCGCCGTGCAGCGGGCCGGACAGCGAGCCCAGCGCCCCGGTCACGGCCGCGGCCAGGTCGGCGCCGGTGGAGGCGATCACCCGGGCGGTGAAGGTGGAGTTGTTGAAGCCGTGGTCCACGGTCGAGATCAGGTACTGCTCGATCGCGCGGGCCTGCTCCGGGGTCGGCTCGGTGCCGTTGAGCATGTAGAGGTAGTTGGCCGCGTACGACAGGTCGTCGCGCGGCTCCACCATCTCCAGGCCCTTTCCGAGCCGGTGGATCGCGGTCAGCACCGTGGGGGCCAGGGCGCTGACGAACAGCGCGTCGGCCCGGCGGGTCTGCTCGTCGATGTCGTAGATCGGCCGCATCCCGCGCTGCCCGGCCAGCAGCGGCAGCGCCGCCCGCAGGCCGTTCATCGGCTCGCCGTGCACCGCCTCGGCGATGGCCGGCAGCAGCGCCTTCACCTTGTCCGGGACGTGTCGCAGCGGCGTGGTCTCGGCGATGAACGCCGCGCGCTGCTCCGGGTCCGGCAGGTAGCCGTCGATCATCAGGACCCAGACGTCCTCCAGGGTCCGCTTCTCGGCCAGCTCCACCGCGTTGTACTGGCGGTAGTGGTAGAAGCCTTCCTCGCCGCGCACGTCGCCGACTTCCGTGTCGGTGACGATGACACCGGCCAGACCGCGCGGAACCTCGACTGTGGTGACGCTCCGCGTGGGGCGAGGCTGCTCGGATTCGAGCATCGTCGTGCCTCCTTGTGTGATTGTGTCGTCACCCCCGATCTTGTGTGATCCGCGCGATGCCCGTCAATCTGCGCGGTTGGTGATATGTGATGATCATGGGGTGTACGCTGGCGCTGTGACGGATGTGATCTCCCTCACCGGCCTGGTGAAGACCTTCGGCAGGGGATCGGCGGCCACCCGCGCCCTGGACGGCCTGGACCTGGTCGTGGCCCCCGGCGAGGTGCACGGCCTGCTCGGCCCCAACGGCGCCGGCAAGTCCACCACCCTCAGAATCCTGTTGAGCCTGCTCCGTCCGGACGCCGGCGAGGTTCGGCTGTTCGGGCAGGACGCCTGGCGCGACGCGGTGGCCCTGCACCGCCGACTGGCCTACGTCCCCGGCGATGTTGCTTTGTGGCCGGATCTGTCCGGCGGGCAGGTCCTGGCGATGCTGGGGAAGCTGCGCGGGCGCGGCAGCGCGCCGGACCGCGCCGCGGGCGCCAAGCGGACGGCTGAGCTGCTGGAACGCTTCGACCTGGACCCGGGTAAGAAGGGGCGCGCCTACAGCAAGGGGAACCGGCAGAAGGTGATGCTGGTCGCGGCGTTCGCGTCCGAGGCGGAACTGCTGGTCCTGGACGAGCCGACCAGCGGCCTGGACCCGCTGATGGAGGCCGAGTTCCGGGTGTGCCTGGCCGAGGAGAAGGCGCGCGGACGCACGGTCCTGCTGTCGAGCCACATCCTGTCGGAGGTCGAGGAGGTCTGCGACCGGGTCAGCATCGTGCGCCGCGGCCGGGTCGCGGAGTCCGGGACCCTGGCCGAGCTGCGGCACCTGACGCGGACGCTGGTCAGCGCGGAGATGGAGCGGCTCCCGCCGGGGTTCGACGGGTTCGCGGGGCTGCACGAGGTGCGGGTGACGGAGCTGGGAGCCGATGGGGGAGTGCGGCTCGAGTGCACGGTCGACACGGAGCACTTGTCAGCGCTGATGGTGGCGCTGGGGACGGAGGGGGTCAGGGCTCTGACGAGTCGGCCGCCGACGTTGGAGGAGCTGTTCCTGCGGCACTATGCCGAGCCGGAGCGAGCACGGGTGTGATCGTGAGCTGACACGCCACGGCTCTATGTAGCTGACCGCATCGGCAGCACCAACTCGAAGACCGTCCGCCCCGGCTCCGAGATCACCCCGACCCGGCCGCCGTGCGCCTCCGCGACCGCCCGCGTGATCGCCAGTCCCAGCCCGGTGCTCCCCGAGGCCCGTGAGCGTGCCGGGTCCCCGCGTGTGAACCGGTCGAACACCCGGTCCGTGAGGTCCGGCGCGAGGCCCGGACCGGTGTCCTCGACCGCGAGCCGTACCCGGTCGGCGTGTACTGAGATGCCGACGGTGACCCTGGTGCCGGCCGGTGTGTGCACCCGCGCGTTCGTCACGAAGTTCGCCACCGCCTGTGCCAGCCGGTGCGGGTCGCCGGGCACCGTCACCGGGTCGGTCGGCAGGTCCAGGCGCCATTCGTGCCGGGTCAGGGCCGCGGTGACTTCAGCCGTGCCATCAGCGGTGCCATCAGCGGTGGCATCGGCAGTGCCATCAGCTGTGACACCATCCCCCGCCTTCGCGAGATCAGCGGCCTGCGCATCGTCCACCGCGTTCAGCACCAGCAGCGTCAGATCCACCTCCGTCGACTCCAGCGGCCGCCCGGCGTCCAGGCGCGCCAGCAACAGCAAGTCGTCGACGATCGTCCCCATCCGCCGCGACTCGGCCTCGATCCGGGTCAGTGCGTGCAGCGCGTCGGGGGGTATCTCGTCGCCACGCCGCAGCGCCAGCTCGGCGTGTCCCCGCACGGCAGCCAACGGCGTCCGCAACTCGTGCCCGGCGTCGGCGGCGAAGTCCCGTAGTCGGCGCTCCACCGCCTGCCGGCGCGCCAAGGCGTCCCCGACGTGCCCCAGCATCCGGTTCAGCGATGCGCCGACCCGCCCCACCTCGTCGTGACGCTCCGCGTCCGGTACCCGCACGTCCAGCGCCACCTCGCCGCTGGCCAGTGACATGGTGCTGACCCGCTCGGCGGTGGTGGCGACCCGGTCCAGGGGCCGCAGCGCCAGCCGGACCCAGGCCGCGCCGCCGAGCGCGGCGGCCACCACCGCGCCGCCGAACAGCGCGAACTCGGCCGTGGCCAGTTCGCGGACGGTGGCCGAGACCGGGGACAGCGGCAGGCCGGTGAACAGGAAGTCGCCGTCGGCGCCCTTGACCGCGCGCAGCCGGTACTCGCCGAGCGCCGCCAGGCACAGGGTGTGCGGGGAGCCGTCCGTCGGCAACGCCAACAGGGCCCGGGTGTCGGCCGCCGACAGGTTGACCTGGCCGGTGTTGTCGCCGGTCATGCTGGTCCCGTCGACCACGCCGTCCTGCGTTATCACGTTGTCGGCGGCCCGGGCCCCGAACGTGCCCTGGGTCTGCCCGCGGGTGTCGGCGGCGGCGAGTTCGTGCTCCAGGCTCTGGGCGTAGCGCGGGCCGGCCGCCGTCAGTTGCTGGTCCAGCCGGGTCACCAGGAAGCTGTGCAACAAGGTCGTGGTGCCGATCCCGACACCGACGAAGATCGCCGCCAGCAGCACCACCAGCCCGAGTGTCAGCTGCCCGCGCAGCGTCCGCGGCCGGAGCCGCGTCATCGTTCGATCAGGGTCATGGAGCGGCGGCCTTGATCACGTATCCGGCGCCGCGGACCGTGTGGATCATCGCCGGGCGGCCGGCGTCGATCTTCTTGCGCAGGTAGCTGATGTAGAGCTCCACGACGTGCGCCTGCCCTCCGTAGTCGTACGACCACACCTCGGACAGGATCTGCGACTTGCTCAGCACCTGGCGCGGGTGCCGCATCAGGAACCACAGCAGCAGGTACTCCTTCGGGCTCAGCTCGATCGGCTCGCCGCCGCGGGTCACCTCCCGCGCGGCCTCGTCCAGGACCAGGTCCCCGACCACCAGGCAGTCCGGGCTCGCCGCCCGGCCGGCCCGCCCGCGCGCGGTGCGCCGGACCAGGCTGCGCAGCCGGACCACGACCTCGTCCAGGCTGAACGGCTTGGCCACGTAGTCGTCGCCGCCGGCCGCGATGCCGGCGATCCGGTCCTCCACCGCGTCGCGCGCCGTCAGGAACAGTACCCGGACTTCCGGGCGGTTGGTGTGGATCCGGCGCATGACCTCCATACCGTCCATGTCCGGCAGCATCATGTCCAGCACCACGGCGTCCGGCTGGTACGTCGCCGCGGCCGAGACCGCCTCGCGGCCGTCGTGCGCGCCGACCGCGTCCCAGCCCTCGTGCCGCAGCGCACCGCAGACCACCTCGACCAGGTCCGGCTCGTCATCCACGACCAGGAAGCGCCAGGGTTCGGTCGGGTTCGCGAATTTCGCAGGCATGATGGTCATCGTCCACATCGCGCGTGAAGATTGGTTAAGGATTCCCGGGGAACGCGGGCGTTCTGAGGAAACTCAAAGGTGGGACTGTTTATCTCGGAGCCATGAGCACGACCGCACTGCCCCGCGACACCGCACCGACCGGTGCTAAACCGTCGCCCGAGATCGTCCCCCGTCTGGCCCTGACGCTGATGGCGGCCGGTGCCGCGGCGGTGTTGGCCGCCTGGTGGCACGCCACCGACAGCGTGGTCGGTGCGGCCGGCTGGCTGGACGGCGCGGGGCGGATCACGGGGCTGCTGGCCGGCTACACGGCACCGGTACTGCTGCTGCTCATGGCCCGGATCCCGCTCTTGGAGCACCGGGTCGGCAGCGACCGGCTGGCCCGCTGGCACGCGCTGTGCGGGCGCTACATGATCTTCCTGGTCAGCGTGCACATCGTCACGATCATCTGGGGCTACGCGCTCACCGACGGCAAGGGTGTGGTGTCGGAGGGTGTGGACATCGTCTTCCACTACCCGGACATGATCAAGGGCTCGCTGGCCACGCTGCTGCTGTTCGGGACCGGCATCGTCTCGGCGCGCGTCGCCCGGCGCAAGCTCCGCTACGAGACCTGGTACTACCTGCACCTGGCCACCTACCTGGCGATCGCGCTGGCCTTCAGCCACCAGATCGCCAACGGCGCCGACCTGTCGATCCAGCCGGAGCAGACGCTGTGGAGCGCGTACTACGTGTTGGCCGCGCTGGTGCTGGGGTGGTACCGGCTGTGGATGCCGTACGTGCGGGACCGGCGGCACCAGCTGCGGGTGCACTCGATCGTGCCGGAGGGGCCGGGGGTGTACTCGGTGATCCTGAAGGGCGAGCGGCTGGAGGATCTGAACGCCCGCCCGGGGCAGTTCTTCCGCCTCCAGTTCCAGACCCGGAGCCTGCGCTGGGTCGCGAACCCGTACTCGCTGTCGGCCGCGCCGCACCCGAACTTCCTGCGGTTCACCATCAAGAATCTGGGCGACCACAGCGCGGCGGTGGCCAGGCTGCGGCCGGGAACGAAGGTGCGGGCCGAGGGTCCGTACGGGGCCTTCACCGAGGACAAGGCCCGCCTGCCGCAGGTGCTGCTGATCGCCGCCGGCGTCGGCATCACGCCGATCCGGGCCCTGTTCGAGACCCTGCCCGGCCGCCTGACCCTGCTCTACCGGGCCGGGAGCGACCGGGAGATCATCTTCCGCGACGAACTGGAGGATATCGCCCGCGACCGCGGCGCCCGGCTGGTGTACTTGGTCGGCAGCCGCCGCCGGCACGGCAAGACGCTCACCCCGCGCGGGCTGATGAATCTGGTGCCGGACCTGAAGGCGCACGACGTGTACCTGTGCGGGCCCGAGCCGATGCAGCAGGCGGTCATCGCCGCGTTGCGGGGGGCCGGGGTGCCCGGTTCCCACATCCACCACGAGTCGTTCGAGTTTTAGAGAGGCGTTCATGCGACGCGCGATCGTCACCGGCACCGCGACCGTTTCCGGGGTCGTCCTGCTGCTCGGTCTGAAGCCGCACAGCGACACGCCGCTTGCTGCCAAGGGTGCGAACAACAACTTCACGATCACCCAGTCGGGTGCACAGGGTGGGGGCCAGCCGAGTTCGGCGCCGTCTTCGAGCTCTGCTTCGGGGTCCTCGGGATCGTCGGGGTCTTCAGGGACTTCCGGGTCTTCGGGGTCTTCCGGGACTTCGGGGTCTTCGTCGGGGTCGTCGTCGCAGCCCGGCTCGGCGCCGAGTTCGTCGGCATCCGGCTCGGCGCCGGCCACCGGTTCGAAGACGGTCACCGGCGACGCCGCGGACACGCGCTACGGGCCGGTGCAGTTGGCCGTCACCTTCAGCGGTAAGAAGATCACTCAGATCCAGGTCCTGGAGTACCCCACCGAGACCGGCCGGGACCAGGAGATCAACACCTACGCGATCCCGCAGCTGAACCAGGAGGCGATGAGCGCGCAGAGCGCGAACATCGACGGCGTCTCGGGCGCGACGTACACCAGCGAGGGCTACCAGCAGTCGCTTCAGAGCGCGATAGACAAGGCGGGCGCGTGACCCTTCGGCACGTCGAGCCGGTGATGGGCACGGTCTTCTCGATCGTGGTCGAGGCCGGCGCGGGAGGCGGCGAGCTACAGAAGACAAACAAGATAGACAAGATAAACGAGATGGACGAGTCCCGGCTCGGCGCCGGGATCGCGACCGCCGTGGCCCGTCTGCACGCGATCGACGCGAAGTTCTCCACCTACCGGGAGGACAGCGCGATCAGCCGCATGGCGCGCGGCGAGTCCGTCGAACGCGACTCGGAAGTCGCCGAGGTCCTGCGGCGCTGCGCGGAGGTCGAGGCCGACACCGACGGGGCGTTCACCGCGTACCCGGCCGGCCGCCTGGACCCCAGCGGCTGGGTGAAGGGCTGGGCCATCGAGGAGGTGGACCGCATCCTGCGCGAGGCCGGTTCCCGCGACCACCTGATAGTCGGCGGCGGCGACGTCCAGGCACACGGCGAGCCCGGACTCGGCCGCCCCTGGACCGTCGGCATCGCGGACCCGCGACAACAGGACCGCTACGCCGCACTCGTGTCAGGCCGCGACTTCGCGGTCGCCACCTCCGGCACGGCCGAACGCGGGGCGCACATCATCGACCCGGCCACCGCCGAACCGGCGACCGGCTTCGCGTCGGTGACGCTGATCGGCACCCGGATCGCGCGCACGGACGCGTACGCGACCGCGGTGTTCGCGATGGGGCCGGAGCGCGGGCTGGAATGGGCTCAGGAGCGGGACGGGATTGAGGCGTACGCGGTGCTGCCGGATGGGCGGACCGTGGAGACTTCGGGGTTCGCGCGGTTCTTAGTGGGGTGAGGCGCGCCGAAGGTCATCAGCTGTAAGTAGGGACAGCAGCTGAATCCCTTTCGCAGCAAGCGCCTCGGTGCCACCCTGCTCCCGGTCGATGACACACAACGCCTCGCGCACGTCCGCGCCGAGCGCCCGCAGGTCCGCCGACGACAGCACGATCTGCCCGCCGCTGGTGACCACGTCCTCGACCACCAGCACCCGGCGTCCCGCGACCTCCGCCCCTTCGGCGAGTCGGCAAGTCCCGTAGGTCTTCGCTGCCTTCCGCACGAACGCGCACGGCAGTCCGGTGTGCCGCCCCAGCGCCGTGACCACCGGGATCCCGCCCATCTCCAGCCCGGCGAGCACTTCGGTCCCGGCCGGGACCAGCGCGGCCATGCCGAGCGCGATCTCGTCGAGCAGTACCGGGTCTGCTCCGAAGCGGTACTTGTCGAAGTACTCGGTGGCGGTGCGTCCCGAGCGGAGCGTGAACTGCCCGGTCAGGTGGGAGACGGCGTGGATGCGGGCGGCGAGGTCGGAGTGCGTCACGGGCAGCCAGTATCGCAGCCGCCGCGGGCCAGGGATCGCGGGCCAGGGACCGTGGGCCAGGGACCGTGGCCACGGACAGCGGACCGCGGGCGTCGCGTTCCGGCCGGCGTAGCCGGTATCAGGTGCCTGAGCCGCATGAATCAGGTGATTGATTCCCCGAAGTGGTCCGCGACCGCGTCGGCGATCGCCTCCGCGTCCCGCGAGCCGTCGACCTCCAACACCCGGATCCCCGACTGCGCGGCCCGGCGCACCGCGTCCTCGGCGACCAGCCGGTCGCGGGCGATCCGGTTGGCCTGGGCGCGCTCCGGGTCGCTGGTGGAGGCGCCCATCGCGGCGGCGCGGGGCAGGGTGCTGAGTTGGTGCTGGCGGAAGTCCTCGGTCGGGACCATGACGATCATCTGCTGCGGGGACTCCAGCAGCGGTGCGACCAGCTCCGGCCGCAGGCCCCAGCCCTCGGCGATGATCGGCCGCTCCGAGTACAGCCCGCGCAGGTCGTCCAGGGCCCACTCGAAGCGCACCGCGAAGCCGGCCACCGTCTGCTCGGCCATGTCCTGCGGGGTGCTGTCGAGCCAGACCGAATCGGGGGTCGGGTTCTGCGGCGGCTCGCCGAAGGCCAGGCGGCGCGCGATCCGGCGGTCCTGGTGGCCGCGCGCGTCGTGGTAGTCGTAGTGGTAGGCGGTCAGGCCGTACCGGTGGGCCAGGATGCGCGCGACCGTCGACTTGCCGGCCCACTGCGCGCCGCCGATCCACAGCGTGCGGCGTAACGTTCCCAACGGGTCCCAGACTTCGGGCATGTGGCAATCCTCCCCGGAGCCGCGCCGAGCCGCACCGGCGCCGGGCTTGACCCGGCGCCGAGCTTGGACCGGACGCGGAACTTGAACTGACACTGGCCGCGCACGATACCGTGTGCGGCCTGCCGGATGGGAAACTCAGGAAAGCCGGGCCTCATTGGCCAGCATCGCCACCAGCGCCTCGGGATCGGCGTGCCGTTCGGCCAGGCCGTGCGCGGCGAACCACTTCGAGACGTTGTGCACGTCCCGGGACAGGAACTCGCGTCCGTTGGGGTTCACCACCACGTCCACCACCTGCGGCAGGTCGATCAGCACCAGCCGGCCGTGGTGCACCAGGATGTTGTACGGGGACAGGTCGCCGTGCGTCTGGCCGCGCTCGGCCAGCGCCAGCAGCGCCGAGATCAGCTGCTCCCACAGGTCCAGCAGTTCGTCCGGCTCGGGCCGGAGCTGGGCCAGGCGCGGGGCGGCCGTGCCGTCGGGCTCGCCGATGAACTCCATCAGCAGTTCGGTGCCGTAGAGCTGCACCGGGTAGGGGACCGGCACACCGGCGTGCCACAGCTCGGACAGCGCGCCGAACTCGGCGATCGCCCACTGCTGCGCGATCAGGTTCATTCCGAACGAGGTGCGGCCCTCGATCGCGCGCATGTCGCGGGTGCGGCGCAGCCGGCGGCCTTCGAGGTAGCCGGCGTCGCGTTGGAAGGTGCGGTGCTCGTTCGAGCGGTAGCGCTTGGCTGCCATGGTGACCTCGGCGCCGGTCTCCGGGGAGACCCGGCGCAGCAGGAAGACGTCGGCCTCCTTGCCGGTCTTGAGCACGCCGAGTTCGTAGTCGCAGGCGCCCTGCTCGGTGATCACCCACTCCGGCAGCGGCTCGGGGCCGTGCCCGGCGTCGGGCCAGTTGCTCCAGCGGTCGCCTTCCGGCGGCGCCATCTCCTCGTTCTCGCGGTCGATGGCCAGGCGGGCCTTTTCCTCCAGCGTGAGGCGGCCCTTGCGGTTCGGGTTCAGCTGGTTCGGAGCGGCGGCACGGCGCATGCGCTCAGGGCGCGCGGAGGAATCCTCGAAGTCGTCGAAGTCGTCGGTCAGGTACTGCGAGTGCTTGGGCACTGTGATGTTCTCCGTGTGGAAAGGAGGGAAATGATTCGGGATTCCGCGCGCGCGGCAATGACGGCAAACGTCACTGTCCCCACCTCCTTTCAGGAGAACTGGACCGGCGATCTCGGTGATCGGCGATGCGCAAGACATTAGGCACGAGCCCCGATACGGCGCAAGTGATTATTCGCGGCGCCGGTACGATCATCGACGTGAGCGCAGGTGCCGACGGCCCGGACGCCCCGGACGCCCCGGATGGGCAGGACGCATCCGACAGGCAGGACGCGATCCGCTGGGTCCGGGCCGCCCAGCGCGGCGACGCTCTGGCGATGAGCCGCCTCCTGGACGAGCTGACCCCCTACGTCGGCCGCCTGTGCGCCCCGATCGCGCTCGCCGACGGCCCGGACGCCGCGCAGGAAGCGCTGATCGCGATATTCCAGAACCTGAAGTCGCTGCACGAGCGGCAGCGGAACCGGCGCGAGCGCGGGCACCTGGCCCGTCACCGACCTCGACCCGGTCCGCCGCATGCACGTCCTGGCCGCCGCCCTCCCACAGCCGCCTACGGTCAGCTCCACATAAACGCCCCCTTCGACCGCGTCTGGCACTACCTCGCCGACATGGACCGCAGCATCCCCGACCTGATCGGCTTCATCCGCCGCTTCGAACTCGCCGCCGACGGCTCCGCGCGCGCCACCGGCCTGCTCGGCAACCGCGGCCGCTTCACCGTCGACCTGCGCGAGGGCTGGTGCGTCATGCAGGACCGGTTCGTGGTCGGCGGCTTCGCGGCGGTCGCGGACGGCGACGGCACCCTCCTCGCCGGATGCGGCGCGCTCCGCACCCCCGGCGTCCGCAGAGTCGCGCCGCTGCTCCTCGGCGAACGCGCCGTCCTGCGCACCCTCGGCAAGGTGCGCAGGCGCGTGGCCTAGGAATAGCTGCTTGGGAAGTAGCGGTCTAGGAATAGACCCTGTCGTCCAGCGGCAGGGGCATCGCTTCGCAGACCGCTGATGTCGGCGCGCCGCCGTTCAGCAGGTAGTCGTTGACGTGTGCGTCCACGCAGGCGTTGCCCGTGTCATACGCGATGTGGTTGCCGCCGTCCCGCACGAACACCATCGCCTGATGCGATTCCTGCGCCGCCTCGAGCGCACCCTCGATCGGGGTCGCGGGATCGTACTCGTCCTGCACCATCAACATCGCCGGCAGGTTGTCCGCGCCGGGCAACACAGGATGCTGCGACGTATATGGGTAGAACGCGCACGGCTCCTCCGTGGACTCCGCACCCACCAACGGATACGCGGCCCCGAGCTGATCGCCCTCGGCCACCCAATACGAGGGGTCGTGGGACCACGGTGTGTCCGCACACGTCACGGCCCAGTACGCGCCGCTGGCCGCCTTCCCGGTCGGCACCCGCACCGCCGGGAGCAACTTCGTGGCCTGAGACGGATCCGCACGCAGGGTCTTGAGAACGCCGGCCCACTGCGGCCAACCGTTCGAGTTGTACAAAGCCTGTGCCTGCAACACATCCAGCGAGCTGGCCCGGCCCTGGCCCGCGACCGCGACGCGCAGCGCGTCCCACGACGCCTGCACCTCATCCGTGGTCGTGCCGAAGCCGTAGAGGTCGTCGTGGCGCGCGAGCCAGGGCAGGAACTGCACCTCGAACCGGCGGTTGAAGCCCTGGGCCCAGGCGTCGACGTAGTCGTCCTTGATGGTCCGGCGCCAATCCATGTTCGAGTCCAGGACGAAGCGGTCGGCACGGGACTTGAAGGCCGCGGCGTACCACGCGCCGAGCCACGTGCCGTAGGAGAACCCGAGGTAGTTGACCTTCGGCGCGCCGAGGACCGCGCGGATCAGGTCCATGTCGCGGATCGTCTGGTCGGTGGTGATGTACGGGGCCAACGGCGCCGCGCCGCAGCTCTGGCCGACCAGGCGCGCGTCGGCGAGTTGCTGCGCGGTGGTGGCGGCGGAGCGGTCGCGCTCGTCGGCGACCGGCGTGTACTCGGACCAGTCGATGCCGCAGTCCAGCGTGGTCGACGGCGCGACCCCGCGTGGGGCGAAGCCGACGATGTCGTAGGCGTTCAGCAGGTCCGGCTCGGTTTTGGCGGTGTTGGCGGCCAGGGCCGAGCCGTCGCTGCCCGGGCCGCCCGGGTCGACCAGCAGGATGCCGCGCCGGGCCGCGCCGCCGGTGCTGGCGACCTTGGTGATGTGGATGCTGATCGTGCCCTTGGACAGGTCGTACCAGTCCATCGGGGCGTTGATGTCGGCGCAGTACGTCACCGGGGCCTGGCCGCAGACCTGCCAGTCGACGGGCTGCGCACCGAGCGCGCCGTACGGGTTGACCGGCTGCGTCGCCGACGCGGTCGGCACCGCCACCACGACCACGGACAGACACGACAGGCCGATGAGGATCGGACGCAGGGCTCTACTACTGATCATGGAGCCACGCTACGAGGAGGAGACCGTCCGGCGGATCGCCCGACCGGGGGAAAGCCCACGCCGAAAACTCGCTCGATCGGGGGAGCGCGGGGTGTCGAGAACCGTGGGGCGGCTCCGTCCCAGGGGTGAGAACAGCCACCGACGAAAGCGACAGCACACCCGAGGAGCCCGGACCATGGACCAGAACAAGATCACCGAGATCCTGAACCGCCCCTACAGCCGGGAGCTGTTGGCCCGCGACATCACTCGCCTGGCCTACATCGCCACGGACGGCACGCCGCGCAGCATCCCGATCGCGTTCAGCTGGAACGGCGCCGAGATCGTGCTGTGCACTTCCAAGAACTCCGCGAAGCTGCCCGCGCTGCGCCAGAACCCCCAGGTCGCGCTGACCATCGACACCGAGTCCCACCCGCCGAAGATCCTGCTCATCCGGGGCCGGGCCGAGCTGGACGTCGTAGAGGGCATCCCGGAGGAGTTCCTGCGGATGAACGGCAGCTACGCCATGACCCCCGAGCAGCGGGCCGAGTGGGAGGCCGAGGTGCGTTCGCTGTACGACGGCATGGTCCGCGTGGTCATCACCCCGACCTGGGCGAAGCTGATCGACTTCGAGGTCACCCTGCCGACCGCGGTGGCGGAGCTGGCGCAGGAGCGGGCCGCGCGGCAGGCGGCGAGTGTTTGAGCGACGAGTGCTTGAGCGACGAGTGCTTGAGCGGCGAGTGCTTGAGCGGCGAGTGCCAGAGTGGCGGAGCGCGGGAAGCGGGGAGTGGCCCGGCTCGCCGCAGGCGACCCCCTCCGGCCGCCCGCGACAACCAGCAGCGGCTGGCTACCCCAAGAACCGCAGCACTTCCTCGGCAACCGCCGTCGGCTGCTCCTCCGGCAACAAGTGCCCGCCGGGCAGCACGACCACCCGGAGATCGTCGGCGTGCCGTTCCCCGCCGGCCAGCACCGCCGGCGGGATCACCACGTCGCGTTCGCCGCCGATGATCAGTGTCGGCACGGTCAGCCGCGCCTTCCGATAGCGACCCAGCGGGTGCCCGAAGATCTCCTGCCACACATACGCCGCGTTGACCTGCTCCCCGGCCCGCGCCCGCGCCGGATCCCGCAGGACGTCGGTGTAGATCCGGATGTCTTCGCGCTCCCGCAGCGTCGGGTCGCCGGACCAGTGCCGGAGCAGGAACCCGGCGAAGCCGGTGTGCCGCAGGACCAGCCGGCCCAGCGGCGGGTGCTCGACGAACGCGGTGTGCCACATCCGCCACAGGTTCGGCAGCATCCGGCGGGGCGGCGGCCACAGGTGGGTCATGTTGACCGATACCAGGGTCCTGATCCGCTCCGGGTACTTCAGCGCCGCCACGAAGCCGACCCAGCCGCCCCAGTCGTGTCCGATGATCGAGGCGGTCTGGACGCCGAGTACGTCCAGGACGGCGATCACGTCCTCAGCCAGGTTCCCGGTGCCGTAGCCGTGTTTCGGCGCCTCGGACCAGCCGAAGCCGCGCAGGTCCAGGGCCAGGACGCGGTGGGTGGCGGACAGGTGCGGCAGGACGTGCCGCCAGAGGTGCCAATGCTGCGGGAAACCGTGTACCAGCACCAGGACCTCACCGTCTGCGGGCCCTGATTCGGCGACGTGGAACCGTACGCCGCGAGCAGTCACATATCGGTGGGTGACGGGATGAATGAATTGCCGGATCGGGGGCATCGGCGAAACGGACACGGGTGGCTCCTCCTGTTCGACTGCGGTGGATGCTGTCGAGGTGAAGAGGAGCCACCCGGTCTATTCGTTCCCTTCAGACTTCCGGCATAACTCTGTGACGTGCCTCACTTCCCGAACCCGAAGGCGTTCACCAACTGTCCGTCGGCCGTGTCGCCGTCCAGCGACCACGTCATGTCGCCGCGAAGTCCCAGGGCCTTGATGAACAGCACCTTCTCCTGGATGCTCTGCGGGTCGTCGTACGTCCAGAACGTCTTGCTCGCCGGGTCGTACTTGTACGCCGCGCCGGTGATCGGGTCGTGGTGCACGGTCCCGGGCTCGGCCGCGACCTGGTTGTACTCGATGTCCGTCGCCACGCCGGTGGCCGGCTGGTAGAGCCCGTCGCCGTTCGGCCCGGGCGCGACGCCGGTCCAGCCGTGCGCGTAGAACGGGACCGAGATGGCGATCTTGTTCGGGCTGGCGCCCTGCCGCAGGTAGTCGGCGACGACCTGCAGCGTCGAGATCTCACCGTTGACCGGGTACGGGTCCGAAGGCGTCGCGCGCGGCGCCGGGTCGAACGGCGAGGGGAACAGGTTGGACTGGAAGTTCGTCGGACCGGTGGTCTCCCAGGTGCCGTGGAAGTCGAACGTCATCACGTTCATCCAGTCCACGATTCTGGACACCGGGCCCACCTCGATGTGCGAGGCGTTCTCCGGCCCGGCCGGCATGTCGGCGGTGAGCAGGTAGCGCCGGCCGGCGGCGCGGCCGGCGGCGTCGAGCTGGTTGCGCAGTTCCTGCAACAGCAGGGTGAAGTCGTGCGTGTCCTGCGGACCGTGCGGGTTGCCGTTGCCGACCTCGTCCGGGTACTCCCAGTCGATGGCGACACCGTCGAAGATCCCGGCCGCGGCGCCGGGTGCCACACCCGGAAGATTCCCCTTGATGTACATGTCGATGCACGACTGCGCGAACTTCGCCCGCGACTGGGGCGTGGCCGCGGCGGCGGAGAAGTTGGTGGACTCCGACCAGCCGCCGATCGACATCACGATCTTCAGGTTCGGATACGCCTTCTTCAGCTCGCGCAGTTGGTTGAAGTTCCCTGCGATGGCCTGCGCGCCGGTGTCGGCGGTGCCGTCCACGGAATCCGCGGCGGCCACCGGCTTCTGCCAGTCCGCCCAGGAGTCGGCGCTGGCGCAGGTGCCGTCGGGGGCGATGTCGGAGAACGCGTAGTCGATCTCAGTGAGCTTCTTCACCGCGCCGGAGGTGACGAGGTTCTTCTCGTAGAACCCTGAGTAGATCCCCCACTGGGTGAAGTAGCCGACCGACACTTTCCCGTTGCTGTCGTTGGCATTCGCCGCAGCGGTCGCGGCTGACGCGGTGGCCGTGCCGGGGTTGGCCAGTGCGGGTGAGGCAGCGGCGACCGGGGCGATCGCCAGACTCAGGACGGCGGCCGCGGCCAGGGTGACGCGGCGCTGCCGGTGGTGCTGGGAGGGGCGGCTCATGGGGCTCCTCGGAATGAGACGAAGATGTCTAGACCAGCGATGGCGAGCGCCATGCTCCTCGTCGCCGCCCCCGCGGTCAAGCCCTCGTAAAGACCTTCTTTGCTATTCGCTGACCTGCGCCGGGATGACCATGGTCTATTCCAGTAGGTCTAGACCTTGGTCTAGACCTCACCCTTGACAGTGCCCGGTGACGGCGGTACTTCTTCCCTACAACCCGATCCGTTCACAGCGGCGCCGCTCTGGAGGATCTGCTCTATGCGCTAGCGCGTCCTATCCCTCCCGCCACAGGAGCGTGCTTCACGAAATGAGAGCGTCACGAAGATCTGCCCTGACCGCGGTGCTCGCCTCCGCGGTCATAGTCGCGGGGGCCTCCGCCGCCATCGGCGCCGGACCGTCCCCGCAGGCCGCGATGCGGAGCAACAACACCACAGGGGCCGCGGCCACGTCCGGCGGTCTGAAGGTGGCCTACTACGACCAGTGGTCCATCTATCAGAACGCTTACTACTTGAAGAACGTCGATCAGACCGGGGCCGCCAACAACCTCAACTACCTGATCTACGACTTCGAGAACATCGACCCGACCAACCTCACCTGTTTCGAGACCACCAAGGCCACCGACCCGGACCCGGGCGGGGAGACCGACCCGAACGCCGGTGACGGCGCCGAGGACCAGTTCGCCGACTACCAGAAGTCCTTCGACTCCTCGATCAGCGTCGACGGCACCTCCGACGTCTACAACCAGCCCATCGCCGGCAACTTCCACCAGCTGCAGGAGCTGAAGGCCAAGCACCCGAATCTCAAGGTGCTGCTTTCGATCGGCGGCTGGACGTACTCCAAGTACTTCTCCGACGTGGCCGCCACCCAGGCCTCGCGGCAGAAGTTCGTGTCGAGCTGCATCGACATGTTCATCAAGGGCAACATCCCGGCGTCCGGCGGCTACGGCGGCGCCGGCACCGCGGCCGGCATCTTCGACGGCTTCGACATCGACTGGGAGTACCCGGCCTCCAGCGCCGGGCACCTGGGCAACCACGAGTCCCCGGCCGACAAGGCGAACTACACGGCACTGCTGCAGGAATTCCGGACCGAGCTGAACGCTCAGGGGTCAGCTGACGGAAAGACCTACGCACTGTCCGCCGCGTTGCCTTCCGGCCAGGAGAAGATCGCCGCCGGCATCGAGACGCAGAACATCGGGCAGTACCTGACGTTCGGCGACGCGATGACGTACGACATGCACGGCGGTTGGGACGCGACCGGTCCGACGAACCATCAGTCGCCGATCTACAGCGATCCCAACGACCCGATGACCCCGGTGCCACCGGGCAACGCCAAATACAACCTCGATGAGGCGGTCAAGGCGTATACGGTCGGCGATTCCTCGTACGGCATCCCAGGCGGGTTCCCAGCCGGCAAACTCACCATCGGGATCCCGTTCTACTACCGGGGCTGGACGGGGGTGAGTGCCGGATCGGCCCACGGATTGTTCCAGACGGCGTCGGGGCCCGCGGCGGGAGCCGCGGACTCGGGCAACGTGCCGGGGATCCAGATGTACAAGGAGTTGGCAGGGATCGTCGACAACCCCGCGGACACCTACTGGGACCCGGTGGCCCAGGCCGCGTACTTCTATGACGGGACCAACTTCTGGTCCGGCGAGGACGCGCAGTCGATCCAGGCCAAGGCCGACTACCTGCACTGCAACGGGCTCGGCGGCGTGATGATGTTCTCGCTGTACGACCTGGATCCGGGCGCGACGCTGTTCAACGACGCGGTCAACGACGTGAACGGGTCGGCGGGCACCTGCCCGACCGGACCGCCCACGACCTCGTCGAGCAGCACCACGACGCCGCCCACCACTCCGCCGACCACGCCGACCACGACGCCGCCGACGACCCCGCCGACGACGCCGAGCACCACGCCGAGCACTACGCCCAGCACGACGCCGAGCTCGCCCGGCGGCAGCGGGATCCAGAACGCGGGCTTCGAGAGCGGCTCGCTTTCGCCGTGGACCTGCCCGAGCAACCTGGGTTCGGTGGAGAGCTCGACAGTGCACGGCGGGTCGAAAGCACTGCAAGGCAGTCCAAGCAGTAGCGACTACGCGCAGTGTCAACAGACCGTCGCGGTGAAACCGAACACCACGTACACGTTGGCCGCGTGGGTGAACGGGCCCTATACGTACCTCGGCGTCACCGGCTCCGGTGGCGACAGCTCGACGTGGACCTCCGGGTCGAGCTGGAGCCAGCTGTCGACGAAGTTCACCACCGGTGCCTCGGTGACTTCGGTGACGGTGTGGATCCACGGGTGGTACGGGCAAGGTGCGTACTACGCGGACGACTTCTCGCTGACCTGAACCCGGGTCGGGCTGAGCTCGGCCGAAAGCTGAGCTCGGTGCGGAAGTAGTCGAAGACGAAGCCCGGAACCGTGTGCCACTGCGGTTCCGGGCTTCGCTGTGTTCCGGTGCCTCAGCCGCGCAGCGCCTTGAACGCCTCGGGGTCGCTGTCGCCGAGGAAGGTGGCGCAGCGCTCGGCCTCCTCCGTCTCGCCGATGCGCTCGGCGGCCAGGCCGAGGGCGTTCAGCGCGCGCAGGAAACCGCGGTTGGACTCGTGCGACCACGGAACCGGCCCGTGGCCCTTCCACCCGGCGCGGCGCAGCAGATCCAGGCCGCGGTGGTAGCCGGTACGCGCGTAGGCGTAGGCGGCGACCGAACCGGCGGTGGAATCGTCGGCGGCCAGCGCGGCCTCGGCGAGAACAGCCCACGCGGCCGGAACCGCGGGATGCGCCGCGGCCACTTCGGCCGGGGCGGTACCCGCGGCCAGGGCATCACGCACCGGCGCGTCGTCGGGAAGCAGAGTCGGCGGCGGTGCGCCGAGGAGGTCCTTGTGCATGGCTAGAGGCTACCCGCGGCACCCGCGCCGGTGCGGGAGCACGCCTTGAGCTGCGGCCGGCTGGTGTTCGACAGCCCGCAGCCGGCCGCGCCCGCGGGCGGTCCGATCAGCGCTGGTCGTTCCACCAGGTGTCGGCGTGCGAACTGTGCGGCTGCCGGTGGGGCGGCGTAAGCGGGGGCAGCGTCGGTAGCGGCGGCAAGGACGGCAACGACAGCGACGGCAATGGCAGCGAGGGCAGGGACGGCGAAGGCAGCGACGGCAACGTCGGCAGCCACGGCACCGGGATGCACAGCGGATTCCAGTGCGCCTCAAGGATCAGCACGATGTTCTGGAGTGTCGGATCCTGCAGGGCCTGCCACGCCAGCTGGCAGATGGTCGGCTCCTCGGTCGAGGACGTGGTCGGCGACGGCGAGGGCGCCGGCGTGCTCGGCGGCGGGGGAGTGGGGGTCGGCGACGATTCCGTGGGGG
>NZ_JAAFYZ010000086.1 GCF_018274385.1 Catenulispora pinistramenti
GGTGGGGGTCGCGGATGGGGTGTTCGCGGCCGCGTTGGCGGCGCGTACCGACACGCGGGTGGTGCCGGGGCGGACCGCGGAGTTCCTGACGGCGTTCCCGACCTCGGTGCTGGACCTGCCGGAGTTGGTGGAGCCGCTGGCCCGGCTCGGTGTGCGGACCCTGGGCCGGCTGGCCGAGCTGCCGGCGGACGCGGTGGCCGGGCGTTTCGGTGCGGCCGGGGTGGCGGCGCACCGGTTGGCCCGGGGTCTGGACGCGCGGCCGCCCGCGCCGCTGCGTCAGGGGCCTGACTTGTCCGTGGAGGCGGAGTTCGCCCCGGCGGTCGACGCCTCCGAGCCGATCGTGTTCGCCGCCAAGGCGCTGGCCGACGAGCTGCACGAGGTGCTCGGCCAGGCCGGCGTGGCGTGCATGCGGGTGGCGGTGGAGATCCACGGTGCGGCCGGTTCCGGCGCCGAGCCCGCGGTGTCCCACCGGCTGTGGCGGCACGAGGGGCTGCTGTCGAGCACGGCGGTCGCCGAGCGGGTGCGCTGGCAGCTGTCGGGATGGCAGGTGAAGCTGCAAAGCCAACAGGTGCAGCAGCAAGGCCGGCAGGCGGGGCTGCAAGGCCGGCAGGCGGAGCTGCGAGGCCAGCGGACGGAGCTGCATGACCAACAGGCGGAACTGCATGACCAACAGGACCCTGACACAAGCGAACCGCCCCACACCGACCAAGGCGTCACCCGCCTCCGCCTGATCCCCGACCACCTCGTCCCGGCCCGCGGCGTCCAGCCCGGCCTGTGGGGCGCGGACGAGGCCCCGGACCGCATCGCCCGCGCCGCCGAGCGCCTGCAGGCGATGTACGGCCCGAACGCCGTCACCCTCATCGCCGACGCCGGTGGCCGCGGCCCGGCGGACCAGGGCGTCCGCACCGCCTACGGTGACCTGCCGCCGTCGGTCTCCGAACCCGCGCCCTGGCCCGCCGCCCTCCCGGCGCCGGCGCCCGCCGACGTCCCCCGCGAGCCGCGCTCGGCCGAGGTCACCGACCATGCCGGTGCGCCGGTCGGGGTCTCCGGCCGACTGCGGGTCTCCGCGCGGCCGGCGGAGCTGACCCTGTCTGAGACCGGCGAGCGTATCAGGATCCTGACGTGGGCCGGCCCGTGGCCCCTGACCGAGCGTTGGTGGGAACCGGAGGCGGCGGTACGCCGGGCCCGCTTCCAAGTCGTCACCGACGACGGCCGGGCCTGGCTGCTGATCGTGCAGGACGGCCGCTGGTTCGTCGAGGCGGTGTACGACTGATGGGAATCTTCAGCTGATGGGCACCTTCAACCCGGTCATCCCCTGGCGCGAACTGGAGCGGCGCCTCACCTGGGGCCGCTACGGCGAGGCCGAGCAGGCCGCCCCCGAACCGGCGTCGCCGCCCACGCCGCCGCGCACCGCCAAGGTCGGCCCGCCCTACGCCGAACTCCACGCGCACTCCCACTTCTCCTTCCTCGACGGCGCCTCCAGCCCCGCCGAGCTGGTCGCCGAGGCCGCGCGCCTGGGGCTGCACGGCCTGGCCGTCACCGACCACGACGGCTTCGCCGGCGCCATGCAGTACAAGCAGGCCGCCGAGGACGCCGAGCTGGCCACGGTCTTCGGCGCCGAGCTGTCGCTGGAGTCGGCCGCGGCGCGTACCGGCGTCACCGACCCGGCCGGCAGTCACCTGCTGGTGCTGGCCCGCGGCGCCGAGGGCTACCGGCGGCTGTCGGCGGCGATCGGCAAGGCGCAGCTGGCCGGGAAGGAGAAGGGCAAGCCGGTCTACGACCTCGAGGATCTGGCGAAGACGGCGACCGAGCTCGATGCCGACTGCTGGACCATCCTCACCGGCTGCCGCAAAGGCACGGTCCGCCAAGCCCTGGAACGCCACGGCCTCACCGAAGCCGGCTTCGAAGCCGCCGGCGTCGAACTCAGGAAGCTGATGGACCTGTTCGGCCCGCGCGGCGTCGTGGTCGAACTGACCGACCACGATCAGCCCCTGGACGACGCCCGCAACCGCCTGCTGGCCCGGCTGGCCGCCCGGCACGGGCTGCCGACCGTGGCCACCGGCAACGTCCACTACGCCCGTCCGGCCGACTACCGGCTCCACACCGCCATGGCCGCGCTCCGGGCCCGCCGCACCCTGGCCGAGATGGACGGCTGGCTCCCCGGCGGCGCGGGCGCCTACCTCAGGAGCGGTGCCGAGATGCTGGCCCGCTTCCCCGTGCACGAGTTCGGCGACGCCGTGACCCGCAGCGCCGATCTGGCCGCCGGGCACGCCTTCGACTTCGACACCGTCAAGCCCACCCTGCCGGACTACCCGGTGCCCGACGGCCGCACCGAGGCCAGCTGGCTCAGAGAGCTGACATACGCGGGGGCGGCCGGGCGCTACGGCCCGGAGAGCGGGAATCCCAAGGCCTACCAACAGATCGCCTACGAACTCGACGTCATCGAACACCTCAAGTTCCCCGGCTACTTCCTCATCGTCTACGACATCGCAGAGTTCTGCCGCACCCACGGCATCCTGGCCCAGGGCCGCGGCTCGGCCGCGAACAGCGCGGTCTGCTTCGCCCTGGGCATCACCAGCGTCGACTCGGTCCGGCACGGCCTGGTCTTCGAGCGCTTCCTGTCCCCGGTCCGCGACGGCCCGCCGGACATCGACGTCGACATCGAGGCCGGGCGCCGCGAGGACGTGATCCAGCACGTCTACGCCAAGTACGGCCGCGACCGCGCCGCCATGGTCTGCAACGTGATCACCTACCGGGCCCGGCTGGCGCTGCGCGACTCGGCGCGCGTCCTGGGCTACTCGCCGGGCACCGTGGACGCCTGGGCCGGCAGCATCGGGCCGCACGAGGGCATCCCGGACGGTTCGCAGGACGTGCCCGAGCAGGTGCTGGAACTGGCCGGGCAGTTGCAGCGCCGGCCCCGGCACCTGGGCATCCACAACGGCGGCATGGTGATCGTGGACCGGCCGCTGGCCCAGGTGGTCCCGATCGAGTGGGCCCGTCGCGAAGGCCGGACCGTCCTGCAGTGGGACAAGGACGACTGCGCCGCCGCCGGGCTGGTCAAGTTCGACCTGCTGGGCCTGGGCATGCTCGGCGCGATCCACGACGCGCTGGACCTGATCGCCGAGCACCACGGCACCCGCCTGGGCCTGCACGACCTGCCGCAGGACGGGGACCCCGAGGCCGATGCCGTCTACGAGATGATCCAGGACGCCGACACGGTCGGGGTGTTCCAGATCGAGTCCCGGGCCCAGATGTCGACGCTGCCCCGGCTCAAGCCCCGGACCTTCTACGACCTGGTGGTCGAGGTGGCGCTGATCCGCCCCGGCCCGATCCAGGGCGGAGCGGTGCACCCGTATCTGCGGCGCCGCAACGGCGACGAGGAGGTCACCTACCCGCACCCCACGCTGGAACCGGTGTTGCGGCGCACGATGGGCGTCGTGCTGTTCCAGGAGCAGGCGATGCAGATGGCGATCGCGGCGGCCGGGTTCAGCGCCAGCGAGGCCGACCGGCTGCGCCAGGCCATGGGCTCCAAGCGTTCGCCGGAGCGGATGGCCGAGCTGAAGGAGCGGCTGATGGCCGGGATGGCCGAGCACGGGATCACGCCGGAGGTGGCCGAGGACATCTACATCAAACTGCACGCCTTCTCAGGGTACGGATTCCCCGAGTCGCACTCGGTGTCGATGGCCTACATCGTGTGGTGCAGCTGCTACCTGAAGCGCTACTACCCGGCCGCGTTCACCGCCGCGCTGCTGAACAACCAGCCGATGGGCTTCTACAGCCCCGGATCGCTGGTCACAGACGTGCGGCGGCACGGAGTTCAGGTGAAACGGGTCGACGTGAACGCCTCCGAGGCGAAGGCCGTGTTGCAGAGCCCTGACAAGCCCTACCGGCCGCGGCACCGGCACGCCTCGCCGCTGGACCAGCCGGCCATCCGGCAGGGCCTGAGCAGCGTGCGCGATCTGGGGGAGGAGGCGGCGCAGAAGGTGGTCGCCGAACGGCAGGCCGGCGGGCCGTTCGCGGACGTCGAGGACTTCATCGTGCGCACCGGGCTGTCCCGCTCCACGCTGGAGGCGCTGGCCACCGCCGGGGCCTTCGGGTGCTTCGGGCTGGACCGCCGGGAGGCGCTGTGGACGGCCGGGGCGCTGGCCGGCACCACCGCCGGGCACCTGCCGGGCACCGCGCCGGGCACGACGGTCCCGGAGCTGGACCCGCTCACCCCGGTGGAGGTCACGCTGGCCGACCTGTGGGCCACCGGCACCTCGCCGGAGGACCACCCGATCGGCCACCTGCGGGCCCGGCTGGCGCTGCGCGGCGTGGTCCCCGCCGCGGAACTGCGCACCGCCCGCAACCGCAGTCTGGTCCGGATCGCGGGGCTGGTCACCCACCGGCAGCGGCCGCCGACCGCGCACGGGACCTGCTTCCTCGGCCTGGAGGACGAGACCGGGCTGATCAACGTGATCTGCCCGGCCCCGGTCTGGGAGGCGCAGCGGCGGGTGGCGCTGGAGCACGGGGCGCTGCTGATCCACGGGACGCTGGAACGGACCGACGGGGCGGTGAACGTGGTGGCCGGGCGGATCGAGGCGCTGCGGGTGGGGGTGTCGCGGAAGGCTCGGGATTTCCGGTGAGGTGCCGCACCAAGCAACCGATAAGCCCAACACGAAAGCTCCGAGCCCCGAACCCCGAAAGCTCCCGACCACGGTTCAGGCGATCGTCGGAACCGCCGCCAACTCGATCCCGAACAGCTCCCGATAAGCCGCCAACACCGCCGCGTCCTCCTTGAGTACCTTCTCGCGTCGGCCGTCGGCGTCGGTCGTGATCAGCCGGCGGCCGTTCAGCGTCACCCGGCCGTCCGGTGTCGGCAGCGAGCACATCAGGTTCCGGCGGAAGACCGATGCCGGTGATGTCACCTGCCACCACCGGCCCATCTCGAAGTCCGCCAGTTCCAGCGCCCGCGGGTCGATCCGGTACTGCGGCGAGCCGTTGAGCTGTACGTCGAGCAGGCCGTCGGCGGTCTCGACGAGCTGGAACGTCCCGAACGGATCGCGCTGGGCACCGCGCTCGGTGTAGCGCAACGGCAGCTCGCTGTGCTTGCCGAACCCGACGTCGGCCAGCCACACCTCGCCCGCCGCGTCGGTGACCCGTAGTGCGAGGTGGTCCAGCGGGCTGTTGGTGAAGGCGCCGCGCTCCGCGGAGTAGGTGCGTGCGGCCATCCGCTCCACGCCGAAGCCGATCGCTTCCAGCAACGCCGCGAACAGGCCGTTGAGCTCGTAGCAGAACCCGCCGCGCCGCCGGGTCACGATCTTGTCGACCAGTGCGGGCAGCTCCAGCGAGGTCTCCTCGCCGGGCAGGTGGACGCTCAGGTTCTCGAAGGGGACGGTCAGCACGTGCGCGCGGTGCAGCAGCCGCAGCGTGTCGACGTCCGGCTTCAAGGCGTCTTTCAAGGCGGCTTTCAAGGCGTCTTTCGAGGCGGCTCTTGAAGCGGCTCCTCTTGAGGCGTCTTTCAACGTGTCCTGCAAGGCGTCGCGCACGCCTATTCGGTCGAGATAGGCGGTAATCTGATCCGCGCTCAGCTCCGGCATGGCTCCTTTCTGTCAGAAAGGCGACGGAAAGGCGAGGCCTGATGCTCTCCGACTATCAGCGGCAGCTGTGTGACCGGTTCCTGGCCGCGCCGGTGGTGCCCGCGCCCGAGCCCTGGCGCCAGGCCGCCGCGGGCACGATCGCCGTCGGCGGGCTGCTCGGCGTCGGGTTCGCGCCCGATCCGGACTCCGGCGAAGACCTGCTCATGGTCGTCTCCCATGACGGCTACGGACTCTTCGACGCCGCGACCGGCACGAAGATCGCGCGCGACCGGGATCCGGACCTGGAGCTGCCGGACGGCCCCGACCTCGCGTGCCCGGGGCTGGGGCCGCTGGCCCGCGCCGGTGTCCGGGTGCCGATCGCCGGGCTGTTCGGCGGCGGTCTGCACACCGTCGCCGACGGCTGGGTCCTCGACGTGGTCAGTCCGGAGTGGCCGAACGACCGGGTGCTGCTTTCCACCGGCGGCGGCCCGTGGCGGGGGTCGGCGGGGGAGACGTGGTGGCATCTGTTCCACTCCGACTACTCCGAACTGCGGGCCGCCGGGTTCTCGGCCTCCGGCCGCAGCCTGGTCGTCGCGACCAGTAGCGACATCACGCTATGGACGCGGACCGGGAACCGATAGCTGCCGGCCGGGAACCGGCAATAACCCGCCTCAGCCCCCGGCGACCCTGTCCCGAGCGTCCCGATACGCGACATCGAACGCCTCGTCCGCACTCACCGCCACGTCCGGCTCGACGCCCACCCCCTCCCAGTTGGTCCCGGTGACCGGGTTGATCGCGCGGGCGTTGGGGACGGCGACCACGACGTGCGGGGTCAGCGGGTGGAAATCGGTGGGGTGGGCGCCGCCGCGGGTGGTCTCGCCGACCAGCGTCGCCCGCTTCTGGGTCTTCAGGTTGTAGGCGAGTTCCTCGCCGCCGGAGAACGTCGTCCCGCTGGTGAGGACGTAGACCGGGCGGTCGAGGTAGCGGGAGCCGTCGACGTGGGCCAGGGTCCAGTACTGGCGGGTGGTGTCGTCGACCCGCGAGTAGACGTCGTTGAGATGGGTCCCGTCGTCCGGGAACAGGTAGCTGCACCACAACTGGACGCCGTTCGGCGCGCCGCCGCGGTTCGCGCGCAGGTCGATGATCAGCGCCTCGGTGTTCGCGACCAGTTCCATGGCCGCGGCGATCACCCGGGCACCGGCCGCCGCGTCGGAGACCAGGGTCAGGTCCAGGTAGCCGACGTTCCCCTCAAGCCGCTCGACGCGCCGGACCCCGTAGTTCGCGGCCAGCATCATCGCCGCGAACATGGCCTCGCCGTCGTCGTCCTCCTCCTTGTCGAGGTCCTGGGGCTCCTCGCTCCACATCAGGCGCAGGTGCTTGTCGGCGCACTGCTCGAAGAAGATCTCGGTGACCCGGGTGCACAGGGCCGGGCCGTCCAGAGCGTCGAAGTCGCCCGCCGACAGCGCCGCGGTGACGGCGCCGGCGGCCAGGGCCGCTTTGTCGGGGAATATGTACTCGTCGGTGAGCCGCTGCAGGGCGGCCGCGATGATCTCCGGGGTCTGCATGGCCCGGAAACCTACATCACGGACTCCGCACTATGCAGAGCGCAAGCCGGGAAACCATCACCAGCGATAGCGGGGGTCACAGTCGTAACCGACTATTGACCCCTACGGCCGATGTGAGAGCATGCGTGGCGTAGGCAACCCCTGCCCCGAACGCGGCTAGAGATTTCGTTCGGCCGTTTCGACACAAGGATCTCCCTTGGGCTACCTCGCTCTCCTTCGCCTACCCTTCATCACCCGCCTGCTCACCGGCTCCCTGGTCGGACGACTGCCCGGCGGCATGTCCATCCTCATGATCCCGCTGGCCCTGCGCCGCTCCGGCCTGGACTACGGCTTCGTCGGCCTGGCCGCCGGCACGCTCGCGGTGTCCACCGCGATCGGCGGCCCGGTCCTGGGCCGGCTCGTGGACCGGGTCGGGCAAGTCAGGGTGCTGGTTCCGGCCGCCGCGGCCTCCGGCATCGGCTTCGCGATCCTCGCGCTGGCGCCGGGGGACCGGCCGACCGTGCTGATCGGCGTGGTGCTGGCCGGGGCGGCCGCGCCGCCGCTGGAGCCGTGCATCCGCATCCTGTGGCCCTCGCTGGTCCCGGCCGAGGGCCTGGCCTCGGCGTACTCGCTGGACTCGGCCGCCCAGGAGCTGATCTTCGTGTCCGGGCCGCTGGTGGTGGCCGGCTGTGTGGCGTGGGCCTCGCCGGTCGCGGCGCTGTGGCTCGGTGCGGCGCTCGGCGCGGTCGGGGTGCTGGTGGTCGCGACCACCAGGCCGGTGCGCGGCTGGCGTCCGGAGCCGCGCGAGGCGCACTGGCTCGGGCCGCTGCGCAGCCCCGGGCTGGTCGTGCTGCTGACCTCGCTGATCGGGCTGGGTATCGCGATCGGCACGCTGAACGTCGTCCTCGTCGACTACGCCGAGCACCACCGCTTCCCCGGCGGCGCCGGGACGCTGATGGCGATCAACGCCTTCGGCTCCCTGATCGGCGCGCTGGTCTACGGCGCGCGCAAGTGGCGCGGCTCGCCGACCGGCCACCTGCTCGTCCTGCGGATCGGGCTCGGCGCCGCCTACGCCTTGCTGCTCCTGGTCCCGGCGCCGCCGCTGATGGTCGCGATCATGGTGGTCTCCGGTGTCTGCTTCGCCCCCTCGCTGACCGTGCTGTTCATGCTCACCGGCGAGCTGGCCCCGGCCGGCACCGCCACCGAGGCCTTCGCCTGGCTGATCACGCTGTTCAACGTCGGCGCCGCCACCGGCTCGGCGATCAGCGGCTTCGTGATCGCCCACGCCGGCCTGGCCGCCGCGGCCGTGACCGCCGTCGCCGGGATCGGCGCGGCCGTGCTGGTACAGCTGGCCGGCCGCCGCTACCTGCGCCAACCCGAGCCCGAGGGACCGGCGCTGGAAACTCCGGTATACGCCTGAGGAAACTGCATGGCGAGCGACCCCGTGGCGAGGGCAAGATCCCGGGCCATGGAACACCTGCTGTGGTACGAGGCCCCGGCCCGCGACTGGGAACGCGAGGCGCTCCCGATCGGGAACGGCCGGATCGGGGCGATGGTGTTCGGCGGGGTGGCCGCCGAGCGGGTCCAGTTCACCGAGAAGACGCTGTGGACCGGGGGACCGGGGCACCCCGGCTACGACCACGGGGACTGGCGCGAGGCCCGGCCCGGAGCGCTGGCGGAGGTGCGGCGGCGGATCGAGGCTGAGGGCTTCCTGCCCAAGCCGACGGTCACCGAGCTGTTGGGGCAGCCGAAGACCGGGTTCGGCGCTTTCCAGAACTATGGGGACCTGGTCATCGAGTTCTCAGGGCTCGATGACGCGGACTTCCCCCAGGACTACCGCCGCACGCTCGAAATCTCTGACGCTCTCGCCGGTGTCGCGTTCCAGGCGCGCGGCGTGCGCTACAGCCGCGAGTACTTCGTCAGCCACCCGGCCGGGGTTCTGGCGGGTCTGCTCACTACCGACCGGCCCGGCGGGCTTGATTGCGTTCTGCGGTATGAGCCGGGCGTCGAGGGGACCCGCATCACCACCGACGACGGCGCGATCGTCATCGAGGGCGCGCTCGACGACAACGGGCTCCGGCACGCGGCTCGTATCAAGGCGGTACCCGAAGGCGGCAGCCTGACTGAGGGCGCCGACGGCAGCCTCACGATCGAGGGCGCCGATCGCGTGGTCATCCTGCTGGCCGCCGCGACCGACTACGCCGACACGTATCCGGCCTACCGCAACGGAATCGACCCCGCCGGCCCGGTCGCCGACGCCATTGCGCGCGCCGCGGCCACCGCCTACGAAGACCTCCGCGCCGCCCATATCGCCGACCACAGCGCGCTGTTCGACCGCGTCGTGCTCGACCTCGGCGGGCAGTTGCCGGCGGGCGTCCCCACCGACCGCCTCTTGGCCGCGTACGGCACCGACGACTCCACCCCGAGCGCCGACCGCGCGCTGGAGCAGCTGTTCTTCGACCACGGCCGCTACCTGCTCATCGCCTCGTCGCGGCCGGGCAGCCTGCCGGCGAACCTGCAAGGCGTGTGGAACGTCTCGGCGGCGCCGCCGTGGTCCGCCGACTACCACGTCAACATCAACCTGCAGATGAACTACTGGCTCGCCGAACCGTGTGCGTTGGGGGAGTGCGCCGAGCCGTTGTTCGACTACATCGAGGCTTTGCGCGCGCCGGGCCGGATCTCGGCGCGCGCCATGTTCGGCACCGAGGGCTGGGTTGTGCACAACGAGACGACGCCCTTCGGTTTCACCGGCGTGCACGACTGGCCGGACGCGTTCTGGTTCCCCGAGGCCGCCGCGTGGTTGTGTCAGCACCTGTGGGAGCACTACGCGTTCAGCTTGGACGAGGACTTCCTGCGGGAGCGCGCGTATCCGGTGATGAAGGAGGCCGCGCAGTTCTGGCTGGCGAACCTCCAGCGGGATCCGCGTGACGGGACGCTGGTCGTCAACCCCAGCTTCTCGCCGGAGCAGGGCGAATACACGGCCGGGACGGCGATGGCGCAGCAGATCGTGCGCGAGCTGTTCGACATCACCGCCACCGCCGCGCGCATCGCCGAGCCGGACGGGGACCTGTGGGAACGTCTTGACGCTGCTCACGCCGAGCTCGACACCGGCCTGCGGGTCGGCTCGTGGGGACAGCTCCAGGAATGGAAGGAAGACCTCGACGACCCCGAGAACCAGCACCGCCACGTCTCGCAGATGTTCGCGCTGCACCCCGGCTCGGACATCGACGGGTTCTGGGACGAGGACCTGGCGCCCGCCGCGCGCACCATCCTGCGGGCCCGCGGCGACGGCGGCACCGGCTGGTCGAAGGCCTGGAAGGTCAACTTCTGGGCCCGCCTGCACGACGGCGACCATGCCCACCGCCTGCTGGCCGAGCAGCTGACGGGCAGCACCCTGCCGAACCTGTTCGACACCCACCCGCCGTTCCAGATCGACGGCAACTTCGGCGCCGCCGCCGGCATCGCCGAGATGCTGGTGCAGAGCCAGCACGGCGACCTCCGCATCCTGCCCGCGCTGCCGGCGGCTTGGGCGGCGCGTGGTTCGGTGACGGGGCTGCGGGCCCGGGGCGGGTTCCGGGTCGACGTCGCCTGGGCCGACGGGGAGGTGACTGAGCTGTCGGTGACTTCGGAGCGGGATCAGGTTGTGGAGATCCGCTCCCGCTTGTTCGCCCCTGGCGGCCGGGTGAGGACGCTGGTCGAGGCCGGACGCCCCGCCGTGTGGAAAGAAGAGATCAAATAACGGATCCAGCCCTTGTGTGGAACCGAGGCCCGCGCCAGGGTGTCAGCCATGTGGAGACCCCTGGCTCTGGCCGCCGCCGCGGCCGTGTTCGTCGCCGGCACGTTCGCGGGGAGCGCCGTGGCCGCCGCGCCCGTGGCGCCGACCGTGGAGATCAACTATCAGAACCCGGTGACGGCGCTGCCGCCGATCGCGCGGCCGGACACCCCGAGCTGCACGGTCACGGCCATGCAGCACGACTTCGCCAACAGCTACGGCCAGCCCTACACCGGCACCCTGACGCCGCCCGCGGCCTGCCCCGGTCCCTGGTCGAAGGTGGTCCTGGACTGGTCCGGCAGCATCGCGGGCCGGCAGTACGACCGGCTGGCCGGGGTCTGGATCGGCGGTTCGGAGGTGTTCCGGACCAGCACCCCCGAGCCGGATCCGGCGGGTATCAGCTGGCACGTGGACCAGGACATCTCGGCGTTCACCCCGCTTCTGCGGACGCCGCAGCCGCTGGTGGTGGACCTGGGCAACGTGGTGGACAGCACGTATACCGGTACGTACCACATGACCATGACGGTGACCTACTACCAGACCGACAAGCACAACCCGGAGGCCGCGCACAGCGATGTCGTCGTGCCGATCTCGCAGAGCACGTCGGCGGCCGGCTGGTTCGGCCTGACCAAGGGCCAGACCGCGACCACGACCGTGACGCTGCCCCGCAACACCGAGAGCGCGGACTTGCAGCTCTATGCGCGCGGCGGCGGTTGTGAGGAGTTCTGGTACTCGAACGTCCCCGACTCCTACGCCGCGACCCACTCCAGCGAAGGCCTGTGCGCCGGCGGGACGTATCGCGAGGTGCAGGTGCTGGTCGACGGCAGACCGGCCGGGACCGCCCAGCCGTTCCCCGTCATCTACACCGGCGGCATCAGTCCTCTGATGTGGCGGCCGATCCCGAGCATCGACTCCTTCCGCACCCAGCCCTACGACCTGGACCTGACCCCCTTCGCCGGGGTCCTGGCCGACGGCAAGCCGCACACCGTGACGCTGGTCCCGCCCTCGGACATCAGCGACACCTGGCTGATGGACGGCAGCCTGTTCGTGAACGTCGACGCCGGTTCGGCGCAGACCTCCGGCGCGGTCACCCAGGACACCATCACCCCCTCGCCCGCCGTGGACTACACCGTGGCGGCGCAGTCCGACGGCAGCGACCTGATCACCGCCGCGGTGAATCGGGACTGGACCGTCTCCGGCTACGTCGACACCTCGCACGGCCGGATCACCACCAGCGTGGTGCGGCACAGCGCCTACTCGAACTCCGACCGCCTCGCGGGCGCCGGCACGGTGCAGACCGTGAAGCAGCGGGACTCCGGCTGGACCCAGACCACGACCACCGACGGCCCGGGGCTGGGACACCGGCAGGTCCGCGACGACACCTGGTCCTACCCGATCGACATGAGCGGCACCTACGTCCCCGGCGCGAACTCGGACTCCTACACCGCCGACGGCCAGGTCAGCGTGGCGCGCCACCTGACCAGTACCGAGGCCGACCACGGCGATGCCTGGAAGCCGGTGTCCAGCGTGGACGACTCGGTGCAGGCGAAGGGCAGTCTGCAGCGGGTCAACGGGACCGTGGTCGCCGCGGACGGCTCGGACTCGGAGCTGTATCTGGGGCGGGGCCGCGACGGGTGCTACGGGCACTACATCGCCGCCGACCACGGGTACGTGACCCGGGACGTGCTGACGGGGTGTCGCTGATCACGGTAGCTACTCGCGGGTAATATGCTCGGGGGCGACCGCCATGGCCGCCCCCGAGCATGCTCCCCACGCCCGCACCACAGCACAGCAAGGAGACGACCATGGTCTTCTCGGTCCCGGTCACCGTCCGCGGCTATGAACTCGACACCCAGGGCCACCTCAACCAGGCCGTCTACCTGCAGTACACCGAGCACGCGCGCTGGGAGCTGCTGCGCGCCGCGGGCATCGGGCAGAACGACCTGATCGCCGGCGGGATCGGCCCGGTGGTGCTGGAGGCGAACCTCAAGTTCCTGCGCGAGCTGCGCGGCGGCGAGGAGGTGGACGTCAGCTGCGAGCTCCAGTGGGCCGAGGGCAAGGTCTTCCAGTTCAAGCAGCAGATCGTGAAGAAGGACGGCACGGTGTGCGCGGACGCCGTGATCGTCGGCGGCATCCTGGACCTGGCGGCGCGCAAGCTGGTGCCGAACCCGGCCGAGCGGCTGGCGGCGGTGGCGAGCGACCCGGCGGTGCTCGGGATCTGAGCAACCAGGACATTCGACAAGTCGGAAGTCATACCTTCACCAGATCGGCTGATCGCCGGTCGGTGGGCGTTTCGCTCACTCAGCGGTGGTCGTTTCTCCGGACGAGCGGCACGTGATCGGTGCCGCCGCTACACAGGAGGAAGTACCAGTGCTGAAGACCAAGAAGATCGCCGCGCTCGTTGCCGCCACCGGTGGTCTGGTGATGGCCGGGGCCGGGATGGCCAGTGCCGAGGCCACCGCGCACGGCTCGGCCCAGGACTCGCCCGGCGTCGTGTCGGGCAACAACATCCAGGTCCCGGTGCACATCCCGGTGAACGCCTGCGGCCTTTCCGTGAGCGTCATCGGCATCCTGGACCAGGCGTTCGGCAACACCTGCGTCAACGCCTGACGGACCGCGCGCTCGCGTCCGGGGCGGCCCCGAGAATCCCTGGCGGGTTCTCGGGGCCGCCCCCTTTTTCTGCCGCCCCCTTTTTCTTGCGGGTCCTGATGTGCTCGGCCAGGACATCCCGCGCCAGGACATCCCGCGCCTGGACGACCGGCCCCGTACGGGGGTTGCCCCGGGAGGGTCCTGTTTCACTCGTAAGAAGGTTTCAGGGTTTAGTCGGAAAAACCTCCCGGAGCCTGCCTCGTTAGCTGATTAGGTCTATCGGCTCGTCTGAAGTAACGACAGACGGAACAAGGCAGGGGCTTTCATGCAATCGCAAGTGAAACGGCGGATCGTTTTCGGGCTCACCACCGGCGGGCTCCTGGCCGCCGGCGGCGCCGGAATCGCGCACGCGGACGCGACGAGCGCCGGGTCCGGCGACGGCGCCACCACCTCCGGCTCGCCGGGGGTCCTCTCGGGGAACACCATCCAGGTCCCGATCAACATCCCGATCAACGTCTGCGGCATCACCGCGAACGTGGTGGGCCTGCTCAACCCCGCGGCCGGGGACCACTGCTCGAACTCCGGCGGCGCCACCGCGGCCGGCGCCGACCAGGGCGGCACCGGTGGGGCGACCGCGGTCGGCGGCTCGCAGGGTTCGCCCGGCGTGCTGTCCGGCAACACCATCCAGGCCCCGATCAGCATCCCGGTCAACGCCTGCGGTGACAGCGTCAACGTGGTCGGCGTCGGCAACGGCGCCACCGGCGACCACTGCCACAACGGCAGTGGCGCGACCACCGGCGGCACCGGCGGGGCGACCGCGGTCGGCGGCTCGCAGGGTTCGCCCGGCGTGCTGTCCGGCAACACCATCCAGGTCCCGGTGAACATCCCGGTCAACCTGTGCGGTGACACGGTCAACGTGGTCGGGGTCGGCAACGGCGCCAAGGGCGACCATTGCCACAACGCCGGCGGCGCGAGCACCGGCGGCACCGGCGGTGCGACCGCGGTCGGCGGCTCGCAGGGTTCGCCCGGCGTGCTGTCCGGCAACACCATCCAGCTGCCGATCTCGGTCCCGGTCAACCTCTGCGGCGACAGCGTCAACGTGGTCGGCGTCGGCAACGGCGCCAAGGGCGACGCGTGCGCCAACAACACCCCGGTCACGCCGCCCCCGACCTCCCCGCCGCCGCCGGTCAGCGGCGTCCTCCCGCCGCTGGCCAGCACCCCGGAGACCGGCAGTGCCCTGCCGGAGGTCGCGCCGGCCGGCATGCTGGCGCACACCGGTTCGGACGCGCTGATGCTGGCCCCGATCGGCGCGGCGCTGATGGGCGGCGGCGCGTTCATGTACCGCCGGTACAAGCCGACCCGCGTGTTCTGAGGCTCGTTCGCAGGTCGGTACGGCCGGGGCGAACACCCGGCCGACTGAACCACCGGCCCGGACCCTCGCGGGTCCGGGCCTTGAGGTGCCTGGATCCTCAGTGGTTCCTGGATATCCTCAGAGGTGTCTGGATCCTCAGAGGTGTCTGTGGACCCTCAGAGATGCCTGGATCCTCAGGGGTCCGGGTGCCGGTCGCGCCCCGTTCCAGAGCTTTTCATCGCCTTCTCAGCGAGGGACTGCACAGTGCTGCTCAGGGCATACAGCTAGCGCGGGCACTGTTAGGGAGAAGCGATGAGGACCGGCTGGGTAGAACTCGCCGCCATTCCGGCGGCGCTGTTGGTCGTGTACCTCCTGCGCACCAACGGCTGGGCCAGCAAGCACGTGCGGGCGGTCTGGAACTGGCTCAAGGCCTGGGCCAAGATGGCGCCGTTCACCACCGTGCTGTCGCTGGTGGTCGTGGTGCACGTCTGGATGCTGGTCGGGCTGTCCCCGCGGCTGCGCAACGCGGTCCTGCTGACCCACTCCACCACGCTGGCCAACCTCAAGAAGGAGCCGCTGACGGTGCTGTTCGGCTCGGCGATGTGGACGGACGTCAACGAGCTGGTGTTCATAGCGCTGACCGCGTTCATCTACCTCGCCCCGCTGGAGCGCTGGATCGGCACCTGGCGCACGGTGCTGGCCTTCCTGGCCGGCCACATCGGGGCCACGCTCCTGATCGCGCTGTGGATCGAGGAGACCGTGGTCCTCACCCCGGAGCAGGACCGGGTCTACGCCCGCACCATCGACGTCGGCATCAGCTACGGCGCCTACGCCTGCGCCGCGCTGCTGGCCTACCGGCTGCGCTGGCCGATCCGGCTCTCGGTGTGGTCGCTGCTGCTGGCCTACCTGCTCTACCAGGCCTCGCTCAAGGACTTCGACGCGGCCGTCGACTACACCCCGCTGGGCCATCTGGTGGCCTTCGGCATCGGGATCGCCTGCTATCCGTTGACCAGGACCCAGCGCGCGCGGGACCGAAGATCGGATCCGTGGATCAAGATCCACCGTCCGACCTCGGTGTTTCCGGCAGACGAGCCGACGTCCGATAATGAGACCACGAGCCTGGCGCGGTGATCCCGCAGTGCCGGGCGTGTGACAACGACGTCCGCCCCGAACCGCGAGGGATGCGCCATGCCCCCGACCGCTCCGAACACCGCGCCCACCGGCGCTTCGAACGCTGCTGACCCGAACGCCGCTGACCCGAACGCCGCCGCGAACGCCGCTGCCGTGACCGCCGCCGGCCTGAACCAGGATTTCGCGGCCGACCCGGCCGAGCTCGCCGCGCTGACCGAGATCCAACAGCGGGTCCTGTGGCTGGCCACCAGGATCGTCGACGCCGCCAACCACGACCGCGCCACCGGCGACGGGGTCAAGGTCGGAGGCCACCAGGCCTCCTCGGCCTCGCTGGTCACCGCGATGACCGCGCTCTACTTCAGCTACCTGGGACCGGACGACAAGGTGTCGGTCAAGCCGCACGCCTCCCCGGTCTTCCACGCGATCCAGTACCTGCTCGGCGAGCTCGACGGCTCCTACCTCACCAAGCTGCGGGCCTTCGGCGGCCTGCAGTCCTACCCGAGCCGCACCAAGGACCCCGACCGTGTGGACTTCTCCACCGGCTCGGTCGGACTGGGCCCGGCCGCACCGCTGTTCGCCGCGGCCGCCCGCCGCTACGTCGACGCGCACTTCGGCGCCCGGGCCCGCTCCCGGTTCGTCGCGCTGCTGGGCGATGCCGAACTGGACGAGGGCAACGTCTGGGAGGCCATCGCCGACCCGGCGTGCGCGGGCCTGGGCGAGGTGATGTGGATCGTCGACTTCAACCGGCAGTCCCTGGACCGCGTGGTCCCCGGTATCCGCGAGGGCCAGCTGCGCCTGCAGTTCGAGGCCGCGGGCTGGCACGTCGTGGAGGTCAAGTACGGCCGCCGGCTGCAGGCGGTGTTCGACCGGCCGGGCGGGACGGCGCTGAAGGCGTGGATCGACGCCATGCCGAACGAGCGCTACCAGTCGCTTTTCGGCCTGACCGGCGCCGAGCTGCGGGCCCGGTTCCTGGACGGGGCCCCGGCCGACGTCGCCCCGGTGCTCTCGGTGGTCCCGGACGACGACCTGGGCGCCCTGCTCACCGACCTCGGCGGCCACGACCTGACCGCGATGCTCGACGCCTACGCCGAGTGCGACGCCGTCACCGACCGGCCGAGCGTGGTCTTCGCCTACACCGTCAAGGGCTGGGGCCTGCCGATCGCCGGCAACCCGCGCAACCACTCGGCGCTGCTGAGCACCGAGCAGATCGCGCAGCTGCGCACCGCACAGGGCCTGACCGAGGCCGCCGAGTGGGACCGCCTCTCCCCGGACACCGCGGCCGGCCGCCTGGTCAGCGCGCGGGCTGCGCTGCTGAAGCGCCCGCAGCCCACCGCGCACCCGCCGATCCCGGTCCCGACCCAGGTCGAGACCCGCTCGCCGGCCAAGCCGACCTCGACCCAGGAGGCATTCGGCCGTCTGGTGTCCGGCCTGGCGCGCACCCCGGAGGTGGCGCGGCACCTGGTGACCACCGCCCCGGACGTGGCGACCTCGACGAACCTGGCCGGCTTCATCAACAAGTTCGGCGTGTTCGCCCCGGCCGAGGTGCAGAACTACACCGCCGCCGACTCCCCGGTCCGCTGGACCGAGTCCCCGGCCGGCCAGCACATCGAGCTGGGCATCTCCGAGATGAACCTGTTCCTGCTGCTGGGCCAGCTGGGCCTGGCCTGGGACCTGTCGGACCAGCCGCTGCTGCCGATCGGGACCGTCTACGACCCCTTCGTCTGCCGGGGCCTGGACGCGTTCATCTACGGCACCTACTCCGGCGCGCGCTTCCTGATCGCCGGCACGCCCTCGGGCGTCACGCTGGCCCCCGAAGGCGGCGCGCACCAGTCCACGATCACCGCCTCGATCGGGCTGGAACTGCCGAACGTGGTGTTCTCCGAGCCCGCCTACACCCGCGCGCTGGACTGGGTGCTCTGCGACGCGCTGGCCCGGATGGGCCGCGGCGAGGCCGGATCCTCGGCCTACCTGCGGCTCACGACCCGGCCGCTGGACCAGGCGCCCTTCGAGGCCGCGCTGGCCCGGGTGGGGGAGGAGCGGCTGCGCGAGCAGGTGCTGGCCGGCGGCTACCGGCTGCATGTCGCCTCGGAGCTGGAGAACGCCGGTGCGCCGGTGGTGCATCTGGCGGCTTCCGGGGCCGTGCTGCCCGAGGTGCTGGCGGCCGCGGCCGAGCTCGCCTCGGAGGGGGTCGCGGCGCACGTGGTCGACGTGACCAGCCTGGACCGGCTCTACACCGGCTGGCGCAGCTCGTTGCAGCAGGACTACCGCAGCGCTTCCGGGCCGCGCCGGCCCTCGGTGCTCAAGGAACTGTTCCCGGGGCGCGCGCCGATCGTGACGGTGCACGACGCCGCCTCGCACGCGATGGCGTGGCTGGGGTCGGCGGTCGGGGTGCCGGCGGTGCCGCTGGGCGTGGACAGCTTCGGGCAGTCCGGGGCGGTCGCGGATCTGTACGCGCAGCATGACCTGGTGCCGGGGGCGATCGTCAACGCGGCTTTGGCGGCGCTCGCGCTCTAGGAGACTGCTGAAGATCTTGCTCGGCGCGCCGGTTTCGCCACCTTTTACCCCGAAAAGCCGATCTGGGCAAACCGGAGCAAGTGGGGCGCGTTTTCAAGATTTTCAGAACGCTCCTAGAGCGTTTCGCTTTCACGCTTTCGTCTTTGAGTTTGTGCTCGCGGGCCGTCGAGGGATCGTCCTCGGCGGCCCGCGGCCCTTTCGGGGGTGCGCCGCCCCGGCTAATCTGACGTACCGTCAGATGGGAGCGCGCGATGTTCCGGACCGAACCGGCTCTGCCGGAGCAGGAGTGGCAGCTGCGGCTTGACGTCGGCGACGACGGGGTGGCCACACTCTTATTGGACCGCCCGGAGAAGCTGAACGCGTGGAGTTGGGAGGCTTCGCGCCAGTTGGCGCGGCTGGCGGCCCGGGTGCGGTTCGACGACCGGATCAGGGCCCTGGTGCTGCGCGGCTCCGGGCGGGCCTTCTGCGCCGGGGTGGACCTCGGCCTGCCGGAGGACCGGATCACCGGCCGCTCGGACGCCGAGCGCGCACGGAACTTCGCCGAGGGCCTGCGCTGGGTGCACGAGCAGTTCCGCGCGTTCGCGACGCTCCCGCAGCCGATCGTGGCGGCCGTGCACGGGTACTGTCTCGGCTTCGGGTTCGAGCTGGCGCTGATGTGCGACATCCGGGTGGCGGCCTCCGACGCGGTGTTCGCACTGCCGGAGGCCACGATCGGAATGGCGGTCGACGCCGGCGGCGAGATGCGGCTGGCGCGCGAGGCCGGAAGCGGCTGGGCGAAGCTGCTGGCGCTGACCGGCCGCCGGATCGACGCGCAGACGGCGGCGCGGATCGGGGTGGTGCAGGACGTGGTCGCCCCGGACGAACTACTGCCGGCCGCCTACGCGCTGGCTCGCGAGATCGCCGCGAACGCGCCGCTGGCGGTGCAGGCGATCAAGCGCTCGGTGGACACCTTCGCGGACCGCGGGCTGACCGAGGCGATGGTGCACGCGGCGCTGCTGGCCGCGACGACGTTCGTGTCACAGGACGCGCCGGTGGGGTACGCGGCGAAGGCGGCCCGGCGGGCGGCGGAGTTCGAGGGGAAGTGAGGGGAAGTGAGGGGATTCGGAGGGAATGCAACCGTCACGCTCGCTCGCGGCGTCTTCTCGACATGTCCGCCATCGACATCGCTACAGCCGCAGCCGCAGCCGCCACCGGTACTGCCACCGCCACGACGCCCAAGACCGTCGTCGCCTTCCACGCCCACCCCGATGACGAGGTGCTGCTCACCGGCGGCACGCTGGCGCGGCTGGCCGCCGAGGGCCACCGCACCGTGATCGTCGTGGCCTGCGACGGGGCGATGGGCGACGCCACCGAACCGGGTGCGCTGGTCCGGCTTGACGAGCTGCGGGCCAGCGCGCGGGTGCTCGGCGTGGCGCGCGTGCATCACCTCGGCTACGCCGACAGCGGCCACGGCGCGCTGCTGTTCCCGGACCCGCCGGACCGGACGCGGTTCGTGCGGGCGTCGGTCGACGAGGCGGCGAAGCTGCTGGCCGCGGTCCTGGAAGAAGAGCACGCCGACCTGCTGCTCAGCTACGACGCCGCCGGCGGCTATGGGCACCGCGACCACGTGCACGTCCACGAGGTCGGGGCGCGCGCCGCCGAGCTGACCGGGGTGCGGGTGCTGGAGGCGACCGTGCCGCGGGAGCCGTTGGTGCGGCTCGGCAAGGCGTTGCAGGCGCTCCATATCCTGCGCCGCTACGACTTCTCCGACGCGAGCTGGTTCGGCAGCCCCGGCGCCGAGATCACGCACCGGTACGACGTCCGGCGCTATGCCGGGGCGAAGCAGGCCGCGCTGGCCCGACACGGCACCCAACTCGGCAAGAACCGCGGCGGCCTGTTGTTCCGGATCCTGGTCCGCATGCCCACGCCGCTGTTCGCCGCGCTCGTCGGCCGCCGCGAGTGGTACGTCGAGCCGCGCCGGCCTCGTCCCGGTCCCGGCACCAGTTCCGATACCAGCCCCGGCAGCAGCTCTCACTGAAGGAGAACGCATGTATCCCGGCCTGTCCGAACCGCCGCCGCCCGGCACCGCGATGCTGCCGCCGGGCACGTTCGCCGGCGTCACGGTGTTCATCACCGGCGGCGGCACCGGCCTGGGCCGGGCGATGGCCGCGGAGTTCGCCCGCTGCGGCGCCGCCGTCGGGATCGCCAGCCGCGACGCCGGGCACCGGGAGCGGGGGGTGGCCGAGGTGCGCGCGGTCGGCGGCGGGGCGGTCGGCGTGCCCTGCGACGTGCGCGACCCCGAGGCGATCCGCGCGGCCTTCGACACCGTCGAGGGGGCGCTGGGCCCGGTGACGGTGCTGGTCAACAACGCCGCGGCCAACTTCCCCGTGGCCGCGGCCGATCTGTCGCCGAACGGCTGGCGCGCGGTCACCGACATCGTCCTGGACGGCACCTTCCTGTGCTCCCACGAACTCCACCGCCGCTGCACCGACCGCACCAGCCCCGGAGCGATCCTCAACATCCTGGCCACCCAGGCCTTCACCGGCGGCCCCGGCATGGCCCACGCCGCCGCGGCCAAGGCCGGCGTCGGCAACCTGACCAAGTCCCTGGCCGTGGAATGGGCCCCCGACGGCATCCGGGTCAACGCCCTGGCACCGGGCCTGTTCCCGCACGAGGAGATGCGCGAGGACCTCAAAGCCCTGCGCGGCGACGCCCCGGAAGCCGTCGACGCCCGCCGCCAACCCGCCCTGCGCACCGGCCGGCGCCACGAAGTGGGCTGGGCGGCCACCTACCTCTGCTCCCCGTTCGCCTCCTTCCTCACCGGCCACACCCTGGTCATCGACGGCGGCAACCACCTGCGGCGGGACTTCGTGATGCCGCCGGTGACGCCGATCGGGGAGCAGGTGGCGCGGCGGGGATAGGGGCGCGCGGGATGCTGCCCGCGGCATTCGGGCACAATGGCCGCATGGAGGAGGGCGTGGGGCAGGGCATCGGCAGCGTTCCGTTGGCGCGGCTGATACCAGAGCTCACGGACGATGACGTCCGCCGGATCGTCAAGGCCGGCGCGGCGATCGACGCCGCACGGACGGATGACCGGGCGTGGGGCTGGTGGCTCGGGAGCAACACCTACAACTTCCACTTCTGCGTCAACGAGCGGCACTCGGGCGGTGATGAGTACTACCTCGAGTTCGAGGTCGGGAGGAACGGCGCCGATGCCGTCCTGGAGGTCGAGGCGAACGTGAACGTCACGTGCTGGTGCGCGAAAGACCACCAGTTCGACAGGATCGTCGAAGTCGGGCACGAATGCCAGGACACTGCCGAGCTGGCCGACGTGTTCGAGCGGACCGCGACCGAGGCCGTCGCCTGGCTCTGGGACACCCACGATCCGGTGCGGTTGCGGACCCGCGTGGGGCTGCCCAGCCGCGAGGTCTCCTAAAGCGCACCGCCCAACAAACCAGCTCCGCCCGGCCGCCTGGCGCGCGGTCGCGACCGCCCACCGGTAAGTTGCCGATGTGCACCCACCGAGTGAGCTGGCGCCGGCCGCCCCGGACCTCGCCGCGCTGGACCGTGTCCTGTGCGACTGCCGTGCCTGCCCGCGCCTGGTGGCGTGGCGGGAGGAGGTCGGGCGGGTCAAGCGCAAGTCCTTCGCCGACCAGACGTACTGGGCGCGGCCCATCCCCGGCTTCGGGCCGCCCGACGCGCGCCTGCTGATCGTCGGTCTCGCCCCGGCCGCGCACGGCGGCAACCGTACCGGCCGCATGTTCACGGGCGACCGCTCGGGCGACATTCTGGTCGAGGCCCTGCACAGCCTCGGCCTGGCCAACCAGCCCACCTCGGTCTCCGCCGACGACGGCCTCCAGCTGCGCGGGGTCCGCTTCACGGCGCCCGTCCACTGCGCGCCGCCCGACAACAAGCCGACCCCGGCTGAACGCGACACCTGCCGACCGTGGCTCGTCCGCGAGCTGCAACTGACTCGCCCGACGGTCCGCGCGATGGTGGTCCTCGGCGCCTTCGGCTGGCAGGCGCTGTTCCCCGCGATCGCCGCCGCCGGCACCTGGACCGTCCCGAAGCCGCGCCCGACCTTCGGCCACGGCGTCCGCGTCGAACTCCCGGCCGCCGACGACGGCCCCGCCCTCGCGATCCACGGCTGCTACCACGTCAGCCAGCAGAACACCTTCACCGGGAAGCTCACCCCGGAGATGCTGCGCGAGGTGATCGGTGCCGCCGCTGCCGAGGCCGGTTTGCGCTGATTCCCTACGGTTCGTGAATCGCGGTGCGCTTCTTCAGGATCAGCCAGATTTCGTAACCCCGGTCGTTCGTGCGTGAGCGCGACAAGGCCAGAATGCGGTGCCGCCGGCCATCGTTCGTCGTCAGAAGCAGCCCCGGGACCACCGGGACGATCGAGGCGATGGAGTCGTAGGGGATCCGCTTCACCCGGCGGAAGTTGCGGATGGCGAGGCAATCCGGATCCATCCGCAAGAACGGTGCGAAAGAAAAGATCATCGACACCGCGCCGAAGACGAGCATCCCCGTTGCCATCGCCAACCTTGCCGCCAACGGACCGCTGCTCGTCGCCGGCGAAGGCTTGAAGACGAAGTACATGCCGTAGCCGAAGCAGGCGGCCATCGTGATCGCGCTGATGGCCTTCTGGCCGAGATCCGGCCGCCAGATGAAACGCTGCTCGGCCTCTGCTGTTGTCATGTGGAACCAGGCCCCCAGGCTCGAGATCCGAGAGCATCCCGGCGGCTGCGGATCGAAACAGACCCGCAGCCTACCCTCCCGGACCTCGCTGACGTTGGGGAACGTCGGTCGCCTGGGGCCGCTGAGCCGGCTGGTGGCTACTGCGGCGTCTGGGTTTTGGCGGCCTTACCGGCTTCAGCAGCCCCTACGGCGCCGCGTCCAAAGCCTCCAACCCGCTTGCCTGCGTCCGCCAGTCGCTCACGTTCGGATTCGTACTCGAGCCCTGCCCGGACCACCGCTCCCCGATCTGGTTCAGCGAGTCGCGGTCCGCGTTCCAGATCGAGGTGGTCTGCGTCTGGATGAAGCCGTTGTACGTACCGCCGACCGTGCTGTTCAGCTGGCCGAGGAAGCGCATGAAGATGCCCTTGAATTGCTTCTGGTTGTCGTCGCACGTCGTGTTCAGTGCGTCGCACGACTCCGTCAGCAGGCCGTTGGACACCAGCGTGGGGGAGTTGACCGCCGAGTTCGCCAGGTACTGGGCCTCGGTCAGGTCGTTGCCGTTCCCGGTGGCGCGGTACATCTCCTGCGCCGCGCCGATCGCCAGTCCCTGGTTGTAGGTCCAGACCGTCTGGCCGTTGTTGGTGCACGACGAGGTCAGTCCGTCGTTGACCAGTCCCGAGCCGTTGATCAGCCCGCTGCCCTGGAACCAGTTCCACGCGGTGGTGGCCTGCGCCAGCCACGTGGTGTCGCCGGGGATGCGGTTGTGCAGGGCGGCGGTCAGTTCCACGTAGAGGGCGTTGGTCACCGAGTTCTTGTACGTCTTCTGCGTGTTCCACCAGACGCCGCCGCCGCAGGAGCTGGTGTCCCACAGGGTATTGACGTAGTTCATGATGGTGACGGCCTCGTTGAGGTACGTCTGGTTCCCGGTCAGGTCGTAGGCGTCGATCCAGGCCAGGGCCCACCACTCGGTGTCGTCGGTGGCCTGGCTGATGAAGTCGCCCTGGATCGGGTCCGAGCTGCGGGTGCCGGCCGGGAAGGGAACCTTGTTGACCTGGAAGGTGTGGTCGATGATCCACTCCTGGGAGGTGTCGCCCGAGGCGCGCATGTAGTCGATCATCGACATCAGCGCCACGGCCGAGTTCCACCAGCTCGACGGCCACCACGCGTTGTAGGGGTCATAGGACCACATCAGCGCGTCGGCGGCGGCGCGGTTGGGGACGGCGTCGGCGCGGGCCCAGGCCGTGCAGCTGCCGTTCTCGCCGGTCACGGCCCGGCCGCAGGCGCGGACGGCGCCGCCGGCCAGCCGGCCGAGCGGGTCGTCGATGTTGATCTCGGCGGTCTGGGTGCCGGTGGCACCGTTCGGGACGCTCAGCCGGCCCTCGCTGGAACCGTCCGGCCAGGTCGCGCCACCGTCCCAGGAACGGTCCATCCAGACCTCGTCGCCCGCCGCGCCGCCGGAGATCGAGGCCCACGCCATGCCGCCGGAGTCGACGTGCAGCGCGATGTCGCGGCCGTCCAGGGTGGTGTCCGGGACCGGCGAGGTGTTGCCGGTCGAATCGCTGGAGGAGACGCCGTCGCACGAGGCCGCGCACACCTGGAGATGGACCCAGTTGGTGCACTCCACCCCGTTCGCGTCACCGCACGCGCGCACGACCGCCCGGCGGTGGTTGGACGGGTCGTACATGTTGTACATCAGGGTCCTGGTACCGGTCCAGGTGCTCGGGATCCAGGCCTGGCCGAGCAGCCCGTCCCAGGTGCTGCCGCCGTCCCAGGACCGGTCGATCCAGGTCGAGTCGTTGGTCTGGCCGTTGTCGATGCTCGCCCAGGCCATCCCGGAGATGTCGTCCACGTGCAGTTCGACGGTACGGCCGTTGGGATAGACGTTCGGCGTCGGGAAGGTCTCCTGCTGGGCCAGAGAGGGGTCCCGCGTGTCGCAGTAGAGCGCGCACACAGTGGTGCTCGCCGACGCGGCGCGCGCCGAAGTGGCGTGCGTCGAAGCGGCGCGCGCGGGCACGCTGAGCAGCGGTGCGAGCACCGTGACCAGTGCCGTGAGCAGAATCAGGATCCTGCGCACGGCGATCACGCCTGGCCGGAGTCAGCCGTGCCGCCGCCGACCGCGACGGTCAGCAGCGTCGGATTGCCGTCGGCGACCGCGCCGGACTGGTCGGTGCCGCCGTTCGGGGCCACGTCGTCGTAGGGGAAGCCGTAGCCGCGGCCGTCCAGGCTGGCCGCGTGCGCGATCCGCGAGTAGTGGTTCGTGATCGCGTTCTGATAGTAGTTCGCGGGGTTCTCGCCGTCCGGCTGGTCGGCGTCGATCAACAGGGTGCTGCGATTGAAGGCGGCGCTGATCCGGGCGATCAGCGTGCCCATCTCGCCCGCGGCGTTGGCGAACGGTCCGGTGCTGCAGCTGAAGATGTCAGCGGCTGAGGGCTGCGCGAAGCTGCCGACGCCGGGGAAGGTCAGCTGTCCGCCGGAGACCTGGCCGGTCACCGTGCCCCACTGGGCCTGGGTGTCCACGCTCAGGGTCTGGCTGGAGTACTGCGACCACACCTGGTCGACGTAGGGCTGGTAGTACCCGGAGAACAGCGAGCCGTTGATGACGATGCCGTTGTTCGGGCTCAGCGCGCGCAGGTTCGCCCCGTTTGAGGTGACGACCAGCTGGTCCCAGCCGGCGCCGTCGGTGTTGTGCTGGGCGATCAGGCCCGAGCAGACCGTGTCCAGGCCGTTGGCCGACAGGCCGGCGGCGGTCTGGGTGCCGCCGGAGCCGGTCAGGGTCAGCGAGATCGGCAGCGAGACGAAGTCGACGAAGCTGAGGTTGGCGTACATCTGCGCGTCGTTGTAGGTGAACTCGCAGAAGTCCCACATGATGTCGATGTTGGGGTCCGAGGAGTTGCTCACGGACGGCTCGACCAGTCCCGGCCCCGGGTTGAGCAGGAAGGTCAGCGGGGCGCCGACCGAGAACCAGATCCGGCCGCCGGCGATGTGCGGGATGGTGACCGTGGTGGTGCTGCCCGGGGCGCCCAGCGCGATCGCGCAGTCGGCGCCGAGCGGGGTGCCGGGCGAACCCGGCGAGCTCGGGTAGTAGACGCTCTGCCCGTCGGACTCCAGCAGCATCAGGGCATTGTTGTTGTCGATCGCCTGTCCGGTGATGTAGGCGTAGACCTGGCTGGAGTCGGTGCTGTTCTGCAGGGCGATCTGCAAGGTGGGGGTGGTCGCCGATGCCCGCCAGGCGAGCGCGCCGGTACCGAGACCCAGCGCGGAGCCGCCGAGAGCGACGGCGGAGGACAGCAGTGTTCTGCGATTCATCATGAGGCGCTCCTCGGGAGCGGTGGTGCACCGATTGTGGGGGAGGTGCGGGGGTACAGCCGGAAACGTTTACGAAACGAGTACCGTCACCGAGTATGGAAAGGTCTTGGCCGTCCGTCAACGGCTTCGTCCCGGCGGATTCGGATCGATCCGAACATCGATCTACAAAACAGAGCACTTATTGACGGAAAGCAACGCCGGTCGTACCGTCCCTCGGTTGTAAGGCAACGTGTATCCCCACCCACCGGGAGCATCGCCATGCGTTCATCCCCACCCGCAAGTGTCCGCGACCCGCGCCGTCTGCTGTGGCAGCGCGCCGCCATGTCCGTCGGCGCCGTCCTGGTCCTCATCCTCGGCGTCCTGACCACCGCCTCCGGCTCGGCCCGGGCCGCCGGTACGCAAGAACCCTGCGACATCTACGGCGCCGCCGGGACCCCGTGCGTGGCGGCGCACAGCACCGTGCGCGCGCTGTACGAGTCCTACAACGGACCGCTCTACCAGGTCCGGCGCGCCTCCGACGGCGCCACCTCGGACATCGGCCTGACCGCGGCCGGCGGTTACGCGAACTCCGACGCGCAGGACGTGTTCTGCGTCCAGACCGCCTGTACCATCACCAAGGTCTACGACCAGTCGCCGCAGCACAACGACCTGACCATCGAAGGCGGTGGCGGCGCCGCCCCGAATCCCGACGTCGCGGCGAACGCCAACGCCATGCACGTCGACGTCAACGGATCGAAGGTCTACGGCCTGTACGTCGGGCCCGGCGTCGGCTACCGGGACGACAACACCAGCGCGGTGCCCACCGGCAGCCAGCCTCAGGGTGCGTACATGGTCGCCAGCGGCACGCACGTCAACAACGGCTGCTGCTTCGACTACGGCAACGCCGAGACCAACAACCAGGACACCGGCAACGGCCGCATGGAATCGGTCTACATCGGCACCGGCTGCGGCCAGAGCCCGTGTTCGGGCAGCGGTCCGTGGGTCCAGGCCGACCTGGAGAACGGGCTCTACTCCGGTTCCGGCAGCAACCTCGGGAACACCGGCAACAACAGCGAGTTCGTCACCGGGATGGTGAAGAGCAACAACACGTCCACCTTCGAGATCGAGGGCGGTAACTCCCAATCCGGGGGTCTGAGTACCTGGTACAACGGCGCACTCCCACCGAACGGCTATACGCCGATGTCCCTGGAAGGCGCCATCGTCCTGGGCACCGGCGGGGACAACAGCAACCGCGACATGGGCACGTTCTTCGAAGGCGTGATGACCGCCGGTGTGCCCAGTGACGCCGCCGACGCCGCGGTCCAGGCGAACATCGTCGCCCAGAACTACAGCGGCAACAGCGGCGGCAGCCCGCAGTCCTCCGGCGGCACGATCACCCTGCCCGGCGGCCAGTGTGTGGACGTCATCGGCGACGACACCGGCGCCGACGGTACCGCCGTCGACCTGTGGGGCTGCCAGTCCTACGCCATCGACCAGCACTGGACCCACAACTCCGACGGCTCGCTGGAGACCCTGGGCCGGTGCCTGGACATCGACGGCGACGGCACCGCGGTCGGCACCAAGGTCGAGCTGTGGGACTGCAACGGCGTCGGCGGCCAGAAGTGGATCCAGCAGGCCGACGGCGCTCTGCTCAACCCGCAATCAGGGCTCTGTCTGGACGACCCGAGTGCCAACACCGCCAACGGCACGCAGTTGCAGATCTACACCTGCAACCAGACCCCGGCCCAGCAGTACGCGGTCAACGGCGGCGGCGTGATCAACGGCCCCGGCAGCCAGTGCGTGGACGTCGCCGGCGACGATGTGGGCGTCAACCTCACGCACGTCCAGCTCTGGAGCTGCCAGCCCTACTCGGCCGACCAGCACTGGTACCACAACTCGAACGGTTCGCTGGAGACCCTGGGCCGCTGTCTGGACATCGACGGCAACGGAACCGCGGTCGGGACCAAGGTCGAGCTGTACGACTGCAACGGCGTCGGCGGCCAGGTCTGGCAGCAGCAGTCCGACGGCTCGCTGCTCAACCCGCAGTCCGGGCTGTGCCTGGACGACCCGAACGACAACTCCGCCGACGGCACGCAGTTGCAGATCTACACCTGCAACCAGTCCCCGGCGCAGCAGTTCTCGCTCGAATAGCACCTCAACAGCACCTCAACAGCACCTCATCCCGGGCGGCCGGGTCCCGCGCGCCCGCGGTGTGTTGTCAGACAACAGCTGATGACACGCCGCGGGCGCCGGCGTCTGTGTATGGCCGTCTGTGTACGACCGTCTGTGCGCGGCTCTCTGTGCGCGGCCGTCTTCCCAGGGCGAACCATGGCGATCCGGCCTGAATGCTGGACGGTCGGACAAACCCGCAGCAACATGGGCACGGGTAAGGGGTCGGGCGATATCGAGGGGCTGGGAAGCGCATGGCCGATGTCAAGGGGCTCATCCGGAACCACGCGATCGTGGTCGGCGGCGCCCATGCCGGCCTGCTGGCGGCGCGGGTCCTGGCCCAGCACTTCGACCGGGTCACGATCGTCGAGCGCGACCGGCTCGGTCCGGACACGACCTTCCGGGCCGGGGTGCCACAGGGCTACCACCCGCATTTCCTGCTGGCTAGGGGAGCCCAGATCATCGCGGAGCTGTTTCCCGGGCTGCTCGAGGAGATCGCCGAGTCCGGATCCCCGTTCTACGACTACGGCGACAACTTCCGCCTGAAGTTCCCCTCGGGCTGGACGCCGAAGACCGTCACCGGAATCCGGATCCAGGGGTTCTCCCGTCCGTTTCTGGAGCAGCGTATCCGGGCCCGGGTGCTGGACCTGGACAACGTGGCGCTGATCGACGGGTTCACCGCCGACCGGTTGCTGTTCGACGACCCCACGGGCGCGGTGGCCGGGCTGGCCGGCCGCGATACCGCCGGGGTCGAGCGGAGTCTGTCCGCTGACGCGGTGGTCGTCGCCACGGGGCGCGGTTCCAAGCTGGAGCAGTGGCTGCGCAGTGCGGGGCGGCCGGTGCCGCCGGCCAAGAGCATCGACGTGAAGGTGTCGTACACCAGCCGGCTTTATCAGGGTCCGCCGGACGACGGCTGGAAGGTGACCTTCGCCTACGTGTACGCGCCGCACGTCCGCCGGGGCGGCGGTGTCCTGGAACTGGAGTCCGGCACGTCCATGGCCCTGGCCATGGGTATCGGCGAGGAGGGCTGCCCGCCGGAGGAGAAGCAGTTCTCTGAGTTCGCCGAATCACTGCCCTTCCCCGAAATGGCCGACTACATCGCCGGCCACGAGCCGATGAGCGATCTGCACCGGTTCGTGGACCACGGCGATTGGTGGTCGCAGGTGCACCGGATGCGGCGCTGGCCGGAGGGACTGCTGGTGGCCGGGGACGCCCTGTGCCGCTTCAACCCGATCTACGCGCAGGGGCTGACGGTGGCCGCCCTGCACGCCCGGGCGCTGGCCACGACCCTCGGCCGGGGTGGCGGCGCCCGTGACTACCACCGGCGCGCCGCCCGGGCCAGCCTGACCCCGTGGCTGATGGCGTCCTCCTCGGACCTGATGTGGGACGGCGGCCGGGGCGCCGGACTGCTGGCCCGGCTGTCGCACTGGCACCTGGGCCGCGTCATCACCCGGATGTCCGAGGACGCCGACTTGTTCCGCAGGTTCGCGCTCGTCCAGCACATGCTGTCCGGGCCCGGGACGCTGTCTACGCCGACGGTGTTGTGGCGATTGGCCCGGCGTCCCGGCTCGCCGGTTCAGCGACAGGGGTGAACCGCGCCGGGTCCGCCGTGGACAGCCCGGGCTGAGTGCGCAGGACCCCAGTGAGCTGGTGCCGCGGGTCGGCGCAGGGCGAGGTGCCGGTCCCGCTCAGTGCTCGGCGAGCTCAGCGATGATCTTCGCGATCCGCCGCTCGCGGGTGGCCTCCTGCTTGGCGGAGGTGACGGCCTGAGCGTGCTCGCGCTGCTTGGTGAACGACAGCGCCTCGAACGCGGCCTTGGTGCCGGGGTGCGCCTCGAACGCGGTGGCGAGTTCGGCGGGGACCTCGACGCGGCGTTCCTCGGTGTCGGGCGCGAGGGTGACCTGCACGGTCTCCCCGGCCTCGACCCCGGCGGCGCGGCGGTTGTCGGCGCTCAGCGGCAGCATGAAAGCGCCGGAGTAGACCGCGACCGTGCTGCGGTAAGTGTGCGGGCCGATGGTCACCAGGACCTTCGGCCGTTTGCCGGCGCCCATCGCCTCGACCACCTCGGCCGGGACCCGGAAGCCGGTGGCGGTCTTGCCGTCCAGCTCGATTTCGGTGGTGAAGGTCTGGCTCGAGGTCTGGCTCATCTCTGGTGCTCCTCGCCGTCAGTCAACGTCGTCAGTCAGCCGATCGCCGCTCGGTCGCGGCCTCCTCGACCAGGCTATGCACGATCCGGGCTGTGGCGGGATACAGGTTCCGGTATTGGGCGTACAGCCTCGTGTAGATGCGGTGCCGCGCGGGATCAGGCGCCACGACATGGTCGACCGGGTTCCAGGCCGCGATGTCGTCCAGCGCGGCGTTCCCGGCGGCCACCGCGGCCAGGAACGCGTCGCCGTACGCCGCGCCGATCGTGTGCCGGGGAATCTGCTGCGGGCGTCCGATCACGTCGGAGACGATCTGCGTCCACAGCCCGCCGGTGGTGCCGCCGCCGACCGCGACGTAGCGGTCCGGCTCCTCGCCGGACAGGGCGATGGCCTCCAGATTGTGCCGCACCCCGAACGCGGTGGCCTCCAAGGCCGCGCGGTAGAGGTGGCCGCGGGTGTGGTGCAGGGTGAGACCGGCCAGGACGCCGCGGGCGTCCGGGTCGAACAGGGGAGTGCGCTCGCCGGCGAAGTACGGCAGCATCAGCAGGCCGTCCGCACCCGGCGGCAGTGCGGTGGCCTCGGTGGTCAAGGTGGCGTAGTCGGTGGCCGTGAGGTCGGCCAGCCAGCTGGTGACGGCGCCGGAGGTGGCCATGCCGGCGGCCAGGCAGTTGGTGCCGGGCAGCAGGCCGGTGGGTCCCCACAGGTTGGCCAGCGCGTAGGCGGTCCTGGTGACGTGCACCAGGAACATCGTGGTCCCGTACATCAGCATGCTGTCGCCGGGCTGGAGCACGCCGACGCCCGCCGCCTCGGACCAGGCGTCGATGGTGCCGGCCAGGACCGGGGTGCCCGCCGGCAGCCCGGTCTCGGCGGCGGCCCCTGCGGTGATCCCGCCGATGATCTCGGTCGGCCAGGCCAGGCGCGGGAACTCGACGTCGGGGGCGATCTGCCGGCACCAGTCCTCGATCCAGGCGTTCTCCCGCTGCGAGTACAGCGGGACGGACTGGCTGGCCGAGTGGTGGTCCAGGACGTATTCGCCGGTGAGCCGGAACGTCAGGTAGGAGGAGGCCATGAACCAGCGCCGGGTGGCCGCGGCCACCTTCGGCTCGTGCTCGGCCAGCCAGCCGAACTTCGGGCCGATCGCCTGGCTGGTCAGCGGCGAGCCGCAGCGGGCCAGGACGATGCCGCCGCCGAGCCGCTCGCTCTGCTCCGCGATCTGCGCGGTGGCGCGGGTGTCGATGCCGTAGAGGATCGCCGGGCGCAGCGGCCGGCCTTCGGCGTCGGCGGGCAGCAGACACGGCCCGATGCCGCTGACCGCGATCGCGTCGATCGGCTGCGGTCCGCCGGGGACGGCCGGCAGCGCCGCCAGCAGTTCGGCGACGATCTGCCGGAAGTCGGCCCACCAGATGAGCTCGGGATCGTGCTCGAACCACTCCGGCCGCGGCGAGGAGACGGCGTGCGGCCGCGTGGCCTGGGCCAGCACGGTGCCGTCGGCCGCGACCAGGACGCCTTTGCTGCTGGCGGTGCCGATGTCGACGCCGAGTGTCAGGCCCATGCCGGGCTCCTTCCGCCGTGCCGGATCGATGGTCGGTAGGAGGCCCGGCTCCCCGGCGGCATGAGGCGCGCTGCCGGGGAGCCGGGCCGGTCTGGTGTGTCCTGTCCAGCGCGTCGGGTCAGGACGTGGTCGTCATGGTCGTCGTCAGGACTTGGTCGTCATGTCGTACTGCTTGTACACGGCGTCGGCGTTGTCCTTGGTGATCTGGATGGTCGGCAGCGTCTGCTTCTTGGCCACGCTCTGACCGTGCACGATCGCCTCGGCCGTCGCCGCCGCCTGCTCGGCCCCGGTCGGGTACACGAACGTCGTGTACATCGACCCCTGCTGCACCGCCCGGATGCCGCCGGTCGGGATGGCCAGGCCGTCGGTGCCGATGAACTTGATCTGGCTTGCCTTGTTCGCACCCTGGGCGGCCAGCACCGCGCCGAGCGCCATGTCGTCGTTCTCGCCGTACACCAGGTCTATCTTCGTCCCCTGCGACAGCCACTGCTGCATGATGGTCGTGGCGTTCGCCTTCAGCCACTTGGCTTCCTGGTGGTAGGCGATGGTGATGTCGTGCCCGGCGATCGCGTCGCGGAAGCCCTTGTCCCGGTCGATCTGCGGCTGGTCGGACAAGATGCCCTGGAGCTCGGCGACGTTGCCGCCGCTGGGCAGCGCGGCGACCGCGGCCTGCCCGGCCAGCTTGCCGATGGCGTAGTTGTCGCCGCCGATGAACGCGGTGTAGCAGTCGGTGTTGACGCTGCGGTCCAGGATGATCACCGGGATGTGCGCCTGGCAGGCCTGCAGGACCGCTGCGGTCAGCGGGGCGGGCTCGTTCGGGGAGACGATCAGCACGTCCACCTTCTGCTGCACGAAGTTCTGGACCTGCGAGACCTGCGTCGCGCTGTCCTGGTGGGCGTCGGTGATCGGCAGCAGCTTCAAGTCCGGGTACTTCTTCACGTAGTAGGCCAGCTGCGCGTTGAGCTGGGCCCGGTAGGGCTCGGCGTTGTTGGACTGGGAGTATCCGATCACGAACGTCTTGCCGGAGCCGCCCGACGCGCCGGAGGAGTCGGACTTGGGTGCGGTGGAGGCGCAGGCGCCCAGTGCCGCCACGGCTATCGCGGCGAGCAGTGCTGTTGCGGTCTTGCGATGCGAAAACACAGTGTCCTCCGTGGGAAGAAGGGTGCTAGCCGCGCCGGTAGCGGATCCGCCGGGTCAGCGGATCGACCGCGCCGCGCAGGAAGCCCGGCCGTTGCAGGACGACCGCCACCACGACGATCAGCCCCTTGATGATGAGTTGCAGGTTGTCGCTGACCGCGTTCAGCCCCAGCACGTTGTCCAGCAGGGTCAGGATCAGCGCGCCGACGGCGGTCCCGGTGACGGACCCCTTGCCGCCGGCCAGACTGGTGCCGCCGATCACCGCCGCGGCGATGGCGTCCAGTTCGTATCCGGTGCCGGCCAGCGGGTCGGCGGAGGCGCTGTACGCGGCGTCGATCGGGCCGGCGAACCCGGCGAGCATCCCGGACAGCGTGAACACGGCGATCACCACCAGGGCGACGTTCACCCCGGACAGCCGGGCCGCCACCGGGTTCCCGCCGACCGCGTAGATGTGCCGCCCGAACCGGGTGCGGGACAGGATCAGCTGGAAGACGACGCAGACCGCGAAGAAGGCGATCAGCGGGTACCCGACCCCGGCCCGGCCGAACAGCGGCAGCCAGGACCCGGAGACCAGTTGGTGGCCCGGGGTGCCGAGCTTCGCGAACGCGTCGGCTTTGCGCGTCGGCTGCCCGTTCGGGCCGATCAGCTGCACGCCGACCGCCACGTTGTTGGAGACCTGCCGGTCGATGCCGCGCACCACCGAGAGCATGGCCAGGGTCATCACGAACGACTGGATCTTCAGCCAGGTGGTCCCGACCCCGTTGAGGAACCCGAACAACGCGCCGACCGCGGCGCACGCCGGGACGATGAGCAGCGGCGACAGGCCGTGGTGCACCAGCAGCATCGCGGCCGTCATCGAGCCGATCCCCAGGATCGAGCCGACCGACAGGTCGATGCCGGCGGTCAGGATGACCAGGGTGACGCCGACCGCGAGGATCCCGCGCGAGGCGAAGGCGGTGATGGCGTTGGTGAGGTTGGTCTGGTTCCAGAACACCGCCCCCTTGGTGATGACGCCGGCCGCGATCACCAGCACCAGCCCGATGTAGGACTGGAGCGAGCCCAGGGCCGGCAGTGCCCGGCGCAGTCGCTCAGTGGTGCCGGGCCGGTGCCGGTCCGGCACCTCCGGGGCCCCGGACCCGGACCCGGATCCGGCCCCAGCTCCGGACCCGGACCCGGGAGAATCGGAGAGGGTGTCAGTCATGGGCGCTCCCGACGAGGGTTGAGCCGGAGGCCAGTACCGCCTGGCGAGCCATGGCAGCGGACAGGATCGCCTCCTGGGCGGCGACCGGGCCGTGCGCCGGGTCGCGGTGGAACTCGCCGGTGATCCGGCCTTCGCAGAGCACGAGGATCCGGTCGCAGATCCCGAGCAGTTCGGGCAGTTCGCTGGAGACCGCGAGGATCGCCGAGCCCGCCTCGGCCAACCGGTCCAGCAGAGCGTGGATCTCCGCCTTCGCCCCGACGTCGATCCCCCGCGTCGGCTCGTCGACCAGCAGCAGCGTCGGCTTGGTGAGCAGGCACTTGGCCAGCACTACCTTCTGCTGGTTGCCGCCGGACAGCGTGCCGACGACGGTCTCCACGCTGGCGGTCTTGGTGCCCAGAGCGGCGTTCTGCTCGGCCGCCGCCGCCTTCTCGGCCCGCCGGTTCACCGTCCGCCACGGCCGCAGGAAGCGGTGCAGCGCGGCCAGCGTCGTGTTGAACCGGACCGTGTTGTCCAGGACCAGGCTCTGCGCTTTACGGTCCTCGGCGACCAGGGCGAGCCCCCGGCGGATCGCCTGCCGGGGGGAACGCGGCGCGTAGGGACGGCCGTCGAGCTTGATGCTGCCGGTGACCGGACCCCGGGCGCCGTATAGCGATTCCAGGACCTCCGAACGTCCGGCGCCCATCAGCCCGGCCAGCCCCACGATCTCCCCGGCCCGCACCGTGAAGTCCAGATCGTGCAGCGCTGTCCCGGACTGGCCGGGCGTCGGGGTGAAGGTGAGTCCTGATACCTCCAGCCGGACCGGGCCGTCGGAACGCTGCTCCGCGGCGCGCGGGTAGAGGTTGTCCAGCGGGCGGCCGACCATCAGGGCCACCAGTTCGTCCCGGCCCACGGTGTGCGCGTCGCGCGAGCCCACATAGCCGCCGTCGCGGAGTACGGTCACCGAGTCGGCGATCTCCTTCAGCTCCTCCAGGCGGTGCGAGATGTAGACGATGCCGACCCCGCGCCGGGACAGCGAGCGGATGACCGTGAACAGCCGCTCCACCTCCGCCGCGGCCAGGGCGGAAGTGGGCTCGTCCATCACCAGTATCTTCAGCCGGCCGTTGAGCGCCTTGGCGACCTCGACCAGCTGCCGCTCGGCGATCCGGCACTCGCGCACCGGCTGCTGCGGCGGCAGGGCCAGGCCCAGCTCGGCCAGCAGTTCGGTGGTGCGCCGGTGCATGGCCTTGCGGTCCAGGGTGCCGCGCCGGCTGCGCAGCTCCCGGCCCAGGAACACGTTGTCCGAGACGGACAGCTCGGGCACCAGGTTCAGCTCCTGGTGGATCATCGTGATGCCGTGGTGCGCGGCCTGTTTCGGGCTGTGGATGCGGGCCGGCTCGCCGTCGAGCTCGATGACGCCGTCGTAGTCGGCGTGCACGCCGGCCAGGATGTTCATCAGCGTCGACTTGCCGGCCCCGTTCTCCCCGAGCAGCGCGACGACCTCGCCGCCGTGGACTGTCAGGTCCACGCCTGTCAGGGCCCTGACCCCCGGGAACTGTTTGGCGATGTCGCGCATGCGCAGCAGCGGGGGAGCGGAGTCGGCGGTCATGTCCCCGTCAGGCCGCATCGCCGAACCCGTCGTAGTCGATGTCCAGCAGCCGGCAGATCGAGCGCAGTTCGGCGACGTACTCGCCGGGCACCGCGTGGATGTGGTTGGCGCCGAACCGGGACAGGAACGTCGCGGCGTCCGTATGCAGCCGGGCGAAGGCGTGCGGCCACTCGTAGGTGGACTGCCGCATCATCGCCTCGTTGGTGGCGTCGTCGTACTGCTCGAACTCGGCGCGCACGGCGTGCAGCCGGTAGCGGCCGTCCCGTCGGGTGAGCCGGGCCAGGGTGAACTCCCCGGGGGCGGCCAGGTGCTGCACCGAGGCCCCGCCGGCCGGGAAGTAGAAGACCTCCGGATACAGGTGGGTCTTGGCCAGGTTCTCGCCGGGGTCCTCGGAGCGGGCGGCGAACCAGGTGGCGTGCTGACCGGAGTTGCACAGGTCCCAGACGTCCTTGTCCGCGTGGTAGTGGCGGACGTCCGCGAACAGCACCGGCGTGCTTGACAGACCCTTGAGAAGCTGCATCGTCAGCGCGCCGTCCATGTCGGACTCGGTGGAGGTGACGACGGTCTCCTTGGGCCCCTCCCAGTCGTAGGGGTCGTTCAGGAACGCCTCGGCGATGTCCATCGTCGCGAAGTGCGTCGTCAGCTCCGGCTGGCCCTTGATGCCGGCGAAGTCCAGATTCCACTCCCGGACCAGCTCCTGCATCGCGTGGTAGGAGCGGATCTGGCGCTCCAGCAGCTCCGGGGTCAGCTGCTTGCCGTCGTAGTGGACGCCCGCGGCGTGCTTCTCCAGCCACGCGCGGCCCGCGCAGACCCGGGACTGCTCGACCAAGTCCGAGCGGCGGACCACCTCCCACTGGTCGATCTCCTCGACGTCCACGCCGAACGTCCGCATCCACTGGTCGGTGTTCGCGACCGCCGTGTACATGCCCATCGGCCGGCCTCCCACCCGGCCGAAGGTCGCGCCGCGCAGGCTCCGCACGGCCCGCGCCGCCCGGGCCTCGGTCTCGATCGCGGCGAGCACGTCCGGATCGGCGACGTCGCCCCAGGCGCGAGAATGCACCCGGCCGATCTGGTCCAGCGCCCCGCCGCCGGCCAGCATGCCGACCATGCCCGGATATACGGGGTCGATGTTGGCCAGCAGGAGCAGCGGGCCTTCGGTGGCCTCGGCGGCGAGCATCGTGAAGTGCGGGAAAGCCCAGACCGCGTAGTGGAACACGGTCAGGTCCACGCGCTGGTCGGCCAGCCGCCGGGACTGCTCGACGGCGATCTGGTTCGTGGTCACGATCTCGTCGGCGAGGACCACCTCGTGGCCCGCGCCGCGCAGCGCGGCGGCCACGCTCCCGGCCGAGTCGGCGATGAAGGACGCGATGTCCCGGCTGACGAAGTCCCGGCCGTCCGACATCGACAGGATGCCTATCCGTGCCACTGGTTCCTCCTTGGAGCGGGGTCCGGCGAGGGGTGCCGGCCCGCGCCGGGCGGGCCGAGCTGGGCGAGAAATCGATTTCAGAAATCGATTTCTCGGCACTGTAGAACCGGCTCAGAGGGCTGTCAACGGTGCCGCTGCCAAGGCTTGACAGTGCGGAAACGCTGCTTTAGCGTCGCCGCCAGCGGACCCCCACCGACTATGAGAGATCGATTTCTCGCTACTCTGGACGGCGCGAGCCGACCGGTTCGCTCCGTGGTACCGTTCACCGCCCGCGCTGCTCTGTCGCCGGGCTGCGCCACGGTCGCCGGGCGGTGTCGAGGAGGTCCTGTGGGCAGCAGAGTGACGATCCGTGATGTGGCGGCGGTCGCGGAGGTGTCACCGGCGACGGTGTCGCGGGTGCTGAACGCTGACGAGCGCGTCGCGCCGGAGTTGCGCGAGCGGGTCCTGGCCGCCGTCGAGCGCCTGGGCTACCGCCCCAACAGCCAGGCCAGGTCGCTGCGCACCCAGGCCACGCGAGTCATCGGCCTGATCATCTCCGACATCCAGAACCCCTTCTTCACCTCCCTGGTGCGCGGAGTCGAGGACGCCGCACAGGCCAGCGGCTACTCGGTGGTCCTGGCCAACTCCGACGAAGACCTCGGCAAGGAGCAGCAGTACCTGCGGGTCGCCGCCGCCGAGCAGATGGCCGGGGTGATCCTGTCCCCGGCCTCCAGCAGCCGCACCCGGATCGGCGAACTCGTCCACGAGGAGATCCCGGTCGTGACCATCGACCGCCGCATCGCCGCCGACGTGGACAGCGTCGCGGTCGACAACGTCGCCGGCGCCCGCCAGGCAGTCGAGCACCTGCTCCAGACCGGGGCCCGCCGAGTGGGCGTCATCGCAGGCCCCGAAGACGTGTCCACGGCAGCCGACCGCCTGGAGGGCTACCGCGCGGCCCTACGAGCCGCGGGCCTGGCCGTGGACCCGGAGCTGATAGTCCGCGGCGACTTCCGCATCGACGGCGGCCACCGGGCAGCGGCCCGACTACTGGACCGCCCCGACCGCCCCGACGCCCTGTTCGCCGCCAACAACCTGATGCTCATCGGCACCCTGGACGCGATGGCCGAACGCGGCCTGACCGCCCCCGCCGACCTGCTACTGGCCGGCTTCGACGAGATGAGCTGGGCCGGCTTCGCCCCACCGCTGACCCTGGTCGAGCAGCCCACCTACGAGATCGGCCGGCTCGCCACGCAGATGCTGCTGCGCCGGATCGCGGGCGGGACCGCGGCGGCGGAGCATGTCGTGCTCGAGGCTACGTTGAAGGTGCGGGCTAGTAGTGATTTGGTGCGGCGGGCTGTTTAGTTCTGGCTGGTGCCTGCTGTGTCGGGGAACGTTTGCTTGGGTGGTGGGTGGTGGGT